>DASUBC010000517.1:0-4840 GCA_035763465.1 Thermomicrobiales bacterium | reverse complement strand
GGTTTCGCCAACGCTGGCGACCGATTCGGAACCATTGCCCTTGCACTCAGTGACGCTGCGCGTACCAAAGTCGGCGGACGCGACGGAACTCACCGTGAACCGAACACTGAATCTGCCGGCGGGCTTTCAGATTAGCGTCTTCGCCGCGGGCGTGAAGCAGGCGCGCTTTATGGCCTGGAGTCCAGAAGGCGACCTCGTGCTCTCACAGGAAGGAACACCGGGCGAGGTGGTGATTCTGCCGGACCACAATCAGGATGGCCGCGCCGACAAGACGATCGTCTTCGCGAACAAGCTCCGCAACCCTCACGGTCTGGCCTTTCATGACGGCTACCTCTATGTCGCGGAAGAAAATCAAGTCGTGCGCTTCGCCTGGCAGGGTGGCCAGCCGGCGCGCGGGGCACCCGAAGTCGTCGTGCCGGATCTACCGACCGGCGGCCATTCAACGCGCACAATTGGCTTCGGAGCGGATGGCAAACTCTACGTCTCCATCGGCTCCTCTTGTAACATCTGCCAGGAGAAAGACGAGCGGCGGGCGACAATCATGCAATACAACGCCGACGGCAGCGGCGGACGGGTCTACGCAAAGGGGCTGCGGAACGCCGTCGGCTTTGTCTGGCGGCCGGGCACTGCTGAGTTGTGGGCTACGAACAACGGCCGGGACAACCTGGGCGACAATCTCCCGCCGGAGACGGTCAATCTCGTGCGCGACGGCGCGGACTTCGGCTGGCCCTATTGCCACAACGGGCATATCCCCGACCCGCAGTACAGCAAACTTGGCTCGTGCGATCAGGTCACAAAGCCGGCGGTGGAGATGCAGGCGCATTCCGCGCCGCTCGGCCTCGCCTTCTATGACGGCAAAACCTTTCCCCCAGCCTTCGCGGGCGATCTGCTCGTCGCCTTTCACGGCTCGTGGAATCGCAGTGTGCCGACCGGCTATAAAGTCGTGCGCGTCCGCTTCCAGAACGGCCAGCCTACCGGCCAGGTGGACGACTTCATCACCGGCTGGCTCGGCGCTGACGGCAAAGTCTGGGGCCGCCCGGTTGACCCGATCATCGGTCCCGATGGCAGCCTCTATCTCTCCGACGACACGCTCGGCGTGGTGTACCGAGTCGTGTATAAGTCGTGAGTTCCTTTGGGATAGTCTTGCGCCAGTCGCCAGGCGCCGTGCTGACCGAAATCTTCTCACGACTCACGACTCACGCTCTCACGCCTACCGCTCCAGCCCCGCGTAGACGCGCCGGCCGAACTGGCCGAGGAGCACGTCGTAGGGCGGCTGATTTTCTGCGTGATATTCGAACCGGGCGCGCTCAAAGTATTGCACGAGGTATTGCTGACCATTCTCCAATGTCTGGTTAAAGGGTTCGCTCAACGGCAGGCCGAATTGCGCCAGCCCGCCGTTCATGGTCCAGTACTGATAGAACGGGCCGTAGACATTGTGCCCGGTTTGCGGGAACCAGACCATGTTCTGATCTGGGTTCGCGGGCGGATCGGCGGGGTGAATGACCCGGCCAAATTGCCCGAGCAAGACCTGGTACTGCGGATCGGCGTTCTCCGGGTGATACTCCATCCGCACACGCTCGAAATACTGCACAGCGTAGGGATGTCCATCGTCCAGCACCTGGCTGAACTCGTCGCTGAGCGGGAAACCGTTAATCGCCAGGCCGCCGTGCGCATTCCAGTAATCGAGGAAGCGCCCTCGGATACACTTGCCCGTCTCGTCGAAGCACCGCTCGTTGATCGTTGAGCTGACCGCGAAGGGCGCACTGGTGAGCGCGCCGCCACCTTTCGGCGTCACGGCGACATCGTAGTTCGGACTCTCCGCGAAGCCAGTCGAATCAACGATGAGCTGGAACCAGCCGGTGGCATCGGCAGTCGCATCGAAGGTGTGTCCGAACACCTGGCCCCGTTCGACCAGTACCTTCAGCGCCAAATTCGGCGCAAACCCAGCGCCCGTGACCACAAATCGCGTGCCCGGCGCTCCCTCCATTGGGGCAACGCTGACTCCTGGCATCGTCGCGGCAGCAGCCGGCGCGGCGGCGCTGAGTAGCCCCAGTGCGAGAAATAGACTGGCGACGCGCAACGTCACCCTCTGTTGCATGACAACCTCCTGGATGTGCTCGTGATCGCCCGTTCTGATGGAGATCAACCATCATGCTGCTGAAAAGTTGCGGGAGTTATGCCTCCGCCGCCCCTTGCAGGTTGCATTCGATGGCGCCAAGTGTGCCGTCATGCACCTCGATCCGGGCGAGGTCCGGCAGAAGATTGCTGGGGTAATTGGCGAGGTCGGTGGCGGTGAGAAACGTTTGAATCTGATCCCGCTCGACCGTCTCAGTCACGAAACGCCGGTGCGCGGGGTCGAGTTCGGACGCGGCGTCGTCGAGCAGCAAGATCGGCGTCTCGCCACTCTCCTCGCGGATCAGGTCAATCTCCGCGAGTTTCAATGCCAGCACCGCCAGCCGCTGCTGCCCACGCGAGCCGTACGTGCCGACGTCCATGCCGCCCAGTGTCAGGCCGAGGTCGTCGCGATGCGGACCGGCGAGCGACACACCGCGCCGGTACTCGTGGCGGCGTTGGACCTCGATTTGCGCCTGGAAGTCGCGCGCGACAATCCGCTCTCGTCCGCTGAGGTCATATTCGCCGCCGCGCTCGCGCAGGCCCGGCGAGTCAACGCCGGAGCGATAGACGACGTCCAGTGGGCGCGAGTCTTCAGTCAGACGGGCAAAGCGAGCGCGGGCCAGCGTGCCCAGGCTGCGGATGATGCCCGCGCGGCGCGCGACAACGTAGGAGCCGAGCCGGATCAGTTCGTCGTTCCAGTAACTCAGCTCCTGCTCGACATCGCGCGCGTCGGGATTGCGCCCTTCCTGCGCGAACTGCTTCAGCAGGCTGTTGCGCTGCTCGACAATCCGGTTGTAGACGTTCAACTGCCGGATGTAATGGGTGTCCACCTGCGCGATCGTGATGTCGAGGTAGCGGCGGCGCAGCGCGGGCGCGCCGATAACCAGCTCGAGGTCTTGCGGCGCGAAGAGCACGGTCTTGATTGTGCCGACGACATCGGCCGCGCGGCGCGACACGCCGTTGAGCTTGATGCGCTTCCGTGTCAGCCGGCCGCCGGTGCCGTTTTCCAGCGGCGACGTGCCGCCCGCGTTCGGATCAATGCTCAGGCTGATTTCCACTTCCGCCTCGCCGTCGCGCCGCTCGGCCGTGCCGACGACGCGCGCGTAGGGTGGCGTGCCATAGTCTTCGCCGCTGCCCCAGCGAATGAGTTCGCGCTCGACCCCGGCGCGCGGCGAGCGCGTCGTCGCCAGAACGTAGAGCGCTTCCAGGAAACTCGTCTTGCCGCTGGCGTTCGCACCATAGAGCAGCAGCCCGTGGCGCGGCACAGCCAGATCGAGATGTTCGTAGTTACGGAACTGGTCCAATCGCAGCCGGGTCAGATACATGCCCGCGACCGTACGCCCTTCTCGCGGCAGCCGGCCGCGTCCTTCAAGTGTACCGTGCCGCGCCTGCACATGCCAGGAAGGGACGATATAACGCAGAGGACACGGAGGGCGCAGAGATCGCAGGGAGAATGGAAGATAGAGCGGTAGTGCTACAACATGGTCGGTTTCTTGCCGACTACGCCTGTCTCCGTAATCTTAATCAGCTCTGCGGTCTCTGCGTCCTCTGCGTTAAATCCGTTCCTACCAGGGTGGGAAAAGAGGGACGGAGACGTGGTATAATTGCCCTTGAGGTGACATAACGAACGGATAAGGAGCAGCATGAGCGCCCCGATTACCCCGCGTCCGGTAGCAAAACTGATTGAAGAGTTTGGCCGGTTGCCCGGTATTGGCCCGAAGACGGCCTCGCGGCTGACCTTTTATATGTTACGCAGTCCGCGCGAGCAGGCGGTCGCGCTGGCGGACGCGATCCTCGATGTGAAGGACCGGGTGACGCTCTGCTCGGTCTGCTTCAACACGACGGAGTCCGACCCGTGCGGTGTCTGCGCGGCGCACGACCGCGAGCGCGACCAGATTTGCGTGGTGCAGGAACCGCTCGATATTCTGGCGCTGGAGCGCACGGGTGAATACAAGGGTCTCTATCATGTGCTGCACGGTGCGATCTCGCCGATTGATGGCATCACGCCCGACAAACTGAAAATCAAGGAACTCAAGACGCGCGTGACGCGCGACCTCGCGAGCGAAACGCATCCCGAAATCATCCTGGCAACGAACAACGACATCCCCGGCAACGCGACCGCGATGTATCTCTGGAAAGAACTGATGCCGCTCGGCGTGAAAGTAACCCGGCTGGCGAGCGGTCTGCCGGTCGGCGGCGACCTGGAATACGCCGACGAAGTCACCCTCGGCCGCGCGCTCGCTGGCCGCCGCGAACTCTGACCTGGGACGATTTAACCCAGGGGACGCGGAGGGCGCAGAGATCGCAGAGTTAATAAGAAGGGGGCGCGGCGGTACGGCAACGTGTTCGGTTGACTGCCGACCATGCCAGCCGCATGAATCTCCATCAATCGCTGCGGTCTCTGCGGCCTCCTCGTTGAAAATCGTCCCTTTATTCTCGCAGTGACGCCTTCAGCTGCTTCCGCAGGGTAGTCGCAATGCGCTCGCGCAGGCGCGTGAGTTCGTGTTCGGCCAGTGCGCGATTTGGGGCGGCGAACGTGACCTCGAAGGCCAGGCTCTTCTGGCCGGCAGGAATCTGCTCGCCGCGATAGACGTCGAAGAGTCGCGCCGATTCGGCCAGCGGCTTCGCGGCGGTCAGGATGGCGCGCTGCACCGTGCCGGCCGGCGTTGCCTCGTCCACCACCACGGCGAAGTCCTGCACGACCGGCTGGAAGCGGGGCAGCGGG
>DASUBC010000516.1:0-2117 GCA_035763465.1 Thermomicrobiales bacterium | reverse complement strand
CGGGCCGCTTGCCGGCTGGCGGCGGTCCCTGGTGGTGGCGCGTCACCGGCACGGCGCAGATGGCGTTGATCGTGGCGGCGCTGGCGCCAGCGCGCTGGCGGCCACCCACGCGCACCGTGCGGGTGGCTGCCCTACTCGTCAGCGGGGCACAGAGCATTGCGGTCCTGATGATAGTCTGGCATGAAGCCGCGCGGCGCCGGCCAAGCGCGCGGTAAGTGCAAACATCTCGGCCGCGCATCGAGAGGCGCGCGAACAATTCGCCTACGCGCCTCATCAAAGTACCGCAAGACTCCGTGCTATTCGTCCAGCACCCATTCCGGCAGGCCCGGCGGCAACGGCGCGGGGCGCTCGCAGGTGCTGGTCAGTTCGATGTGGCGGCCTTCGCGCGAGGCGTCGTGGAAGGCGTGCATGATGTCGAGGACGTGATAGGCCAGCTCCCCGCTGGCGCGATGCGGTCGTCCCGAAATCAGCGCCTGCGCGAGGTCGGCCGCGCCGAGGCCGCGACTGTTTTCGGCGTTGGCGTGCGTCAGCGGCACATCGCGCCACTCGTCCTCGCGTCCGATACGAATCCGCACGGGGTCACCAAAGCGATTAGGGTCCGGCACGCTGAGGGTGCCGGTCGTGCCGTAAATCTCGATGCGCGGCACCTGGGCGGACCAGACATCAAAACTGGTGACGATGGTACCAATCGCGCCGCTGGCGAAATCCATCACGCCCGCGATGTGCGTTGGTATCTCTACCTGCACTTTTTCGCCATACTTCGGCTCACTGGTGATGGTGCGCTCGGGGAAACTGATGCGGGCCGAGCCGGTGACACGGCGCACCGGACCGAGCAGGCTGATTAGCGCAGTCAGGTAGTACGGCCCCATGTCGAACATCGGCCCGCCGCCGACCTGATAGTAGAATGCCGGGTCGGGGTGCCAGTGCTCCGGCCCGTGACCGAGCATGAACGCGGTCGCGGCGACCGGCTCACCGATCGCGCCCGCGTCAAGCAGCTCGCGACAGGTCTGCAAACTGGCGCCGAGAAAGGTATCTGGCGCGCAGCCGACCCGCACGCCACGCGCGCTGGCGGCTTCCAACGTGGCGCGCCCATCTTCGCGCGTCACGGCGAGCGGCTTTTCGTTGTAGACCGACTTGCCCGCCGCGATCACCGCCTGCGCCACCTCGGCGTGCGCTCTGGGAATCGTCAGATTGATGACCAGTTGAATTTCCGGGTCGGCGAGCAGTTCGGCCACGGTCTTCGCGGCGATGCCATACTCCTGCGCGCGAACCTGCGCGCGCTCCGGCAGCACATCGGCGCAGGCCACGATGTCCATCGAAGTGAAGTGCGGCGCATTCTTCAGATAGATACCGCTGATCGTGCCGGTGCCGATGACGCCGGTCGGGATGCTGTGCGTTGTCACAGGTTTTGCCCTCTCCAATCTGTTCAATTGTTGCAGGTTGCAAGTTGCAGGTTGGGGCTAGCGAACCACAGTGGCAGACTGCTACCGTGTTTATTAGCCACGAACCTGCAACCTGCGAACCTGTAATCTGCAGCTTACCCGCGCATCGCCCAGCGCAGGCCACGCTCCACGATGGTACGCGCTTCCACAACATCGAAATCGCGCCGGACGTGGCCGAGCGACGTGTAGAAGATGCGCCCGTTGCCCCAGCGGCGCTTCCAGACCACCGGCATCACTGTGCCCGCGATCCACGGCGCGTGTTCGCCGCTGAAAGTCGTCGTCGCCAGCACCTCGTTCGCGGGGTCTACATGCATGTAGTACTGTTCGGAATGCATGGCGAAGTCAGCCAAGCCGGCGGTGATCGGGTCGTCGTGGTTGGTGATGTTGATCTCGTAGTCAATGATGTTGCCGGGGTGCGCCACCCACTGCCCGCCGACCATGAACTGGTAGTCCGGATTGTTGCGAAAGGCGTCGGCCATACCGCCATGCCAGCCGGCGAAGCCGATGCCACTGGCGATCGCGGCGAGCAACCCCTTCTCCTGATCCTTCGTGATCGTGCTCATCGTGTAGCACTGGCTGATCACATCGAACGACTGGAGATAAGCGCTATCGAGATAGACGTCCAGCGTCTCGCTGATTTCCACTTCGCAGCCCTGATCGCGCAGGTAGCCGGCG
>DASUBC010000515.1:0-6666 GCA_035763465.1 Thermomicrobiales bacterium | reverse complement strand
CACCGCGCGCGTCCTGGCGCGCAACGGCTGCGAGGTCATCGTGCCGCACGGGCAGGGCTGCTGCGGCGCGCTGAACGTCCACGGCGGCGACCTGGCCTCTGGCCGCGAGCTGATGAAGCGTAACATCGCCGCGTTTGAAGCCCTCGATGTGGACGCCATTATCATCAACGCGGCCGGCTGCGGCTCGACGTTGAAGGAATACGGCCACCTGCTGCACGACGACCCCGAGTGGGCCGAGCGCGCCGCCGCGTTCGCGGCCAAAGTCAAGGATTTCAGTGAGTATCTGGCGGGTCTGGGGTTGACGGGCACGCTGGGCGCAATCGAGGCGCGCGTGACCTACCAGGACGCCTGCCACCTGGCCCATGCCCAGCGTATCAAGCAGCAGCCGCGCCAGCTCTTGCGGGCGATTCCGGGCCTGCAACTGATTGAGATGCCCGAAGCGGACCTCTGCTGCGGTAGCGCCGGCATCTACAACATCACCCAGCCCGCGATGTCGCGGCGGTTGATGCGCCGCAAGGCCGGGAACACGGTGTCGGTCACGCCGGAGATCGTCGTCTCCGGCAACCCCGGCTGCATGATTCAGCTCGCGACCGGCCTGCGGCAAGCTGGCGCACCGGAAATCAAGGTGCGTCACCTGGCCGAACTGCTCGACGAATCGTACCGCCGCGCCGAGGGCCAAAACGTCCGCCGCCGCATCGCCGCCGATCGTATCACCGCGCCGCCACGACTGCCGTAGTCAGCAAACTCAACCTATCATCGTGCTGGTTCACGATGTGATCGCGTGCTACCATTAGGTCAGGCTAATACCGCATATGCGGTAATGGAAACTGCTCTGCGGAGGATAAGAGGGCGATGGCGACACGGGTAGACGACGAACAGGTGATCGAGGCCCTGCGCCTCGTGTACGACCCCGAACTGGGGGTCAATATCGTAGACCTCGGGCTGGTCTATGGGCTGGATATTGACGAGGGCGGCAACGTCGAGGTCGTTATGACCCTGACCTCGCTGGGTTGCCCGCTCGGCCCGGTCATTGAGCGCGATGTGAAGAGCGTCGTCGGCGGCCTGCCGGGCGTCAAGAACACCAAGATGACGCTCACCTTCAGCCCACCGTGGGATCCGTCGCGCATGAGCGACGACGCGCGCATGGAGCTCGGCTACTGGGGCTGAACAAAGTACGAAGTCGGAAGTACGAAGGACGAAGTCGCGGCAAGGCCACCTCACTTCTGGAGGTGGCCTTGCCGCATTGTTGAACAGAACCGCATAGTGCCAGTCCTCCGAACCGTCGGCTGTGCGAGCAGGTTGTTCATAGAATGGAAAATATTTGAACGATGTGATTGAACATAACACGCGAATCTGGCCAGTTTTTTGGAACATTCATCCCAGACACGGCGTTTAAGACAAGTAGAACGGGGTGCGCCTGTTCAGATCAGTTTCAGGTTCCGGTTGTCGCTGGCGCGGTGGTGGCGTGGGGGCAATCGGGGAGGATAACGCCAATGATGGCGACAACGAGCGCGGACACGAGCATGGTGGCTGACGATCTGGTTGATCGCATCAATACGCTGGCGGCGGAGCGCACCGCGCTCTATCGCCGGGCGAGCGACGGCGCGACGCCCGAACAGCGGGCGCGTCTCAAAGAAGTCGAGGCTGAGCTGGCCGCGCTCTGGGTGCAGCGCCGGCGGGCGCGCGCCGGCCGGGACGACGCCGACGACGTGCCGGTGCGCCGCGCGGCCTGATCACCCAGATATATCGCGCAACTCTGTAACCGCGCTGGCGGCGTTCTGCCGCCGCGCGGTTATGTTTCTTCCTCCAGACAGGCAGCAAGACTATCATCGCGCGGGAAACAGACCTCGCGATAGGTTTCGGCCAGCGCCAGACCGTAAGGTTTGCCGGTATGCGCCGCGCGCTCCCGGAAGGAGCGTGCCAGCGCCTCTGGATCGCTCATCTGGCTGGCGTGGGCCTGGCGAATAGCGATCTTCTGCTCCATCACTGTCGCAATGTCAATGAACTGATTTGGCCGGGGTGTATTGAACAGCCAGGCGGCGCACGGCATATGTGGCGGCGCGTCGTTGGGTGGGCCGGGGCGGCGCGCCAGCGTCATGGCTGCCGCGAGCGCCGCGAAGCCGCACTGCCGGTGGTCGTTATGGAATGTGTAGGGATGCCAGGGATCGAAGGTCAGCAATAGTTCTGGCCGCGTGCGGCGAATCTCCCGTGCAATCGCCGCGCGAGTCGCCGGATCGTCGGCGACCTCGCCGTCCGGCCAGCGCAGAAAAGTAACCTCGCTCACGCCGATCAGGTGCGCGGCCGTCAGTTGCTCCGCTTCGCGCCGCGCAGCCACCTGGCGCGGGTCGGCCTGCGGATCGGCGCTGCCTTTGTCGCCGGAGGTCAGGAGGACGTACGCGACCCGCGCACCGTTCGCGCGTAGCAACGCGACCAACCCACCACAGAGCGATTCGATGTCATCAGGATGGGCGACCACCGCCAGCGCCGACTGAAACTCCTCCAAGCCCATTTTTTCTTCCCCGCGCTCCGGAAGCGCAACCACCTCCGGCGTTCTTCGTCCTACTGCTAAGAGCGGATTTCTACCCCGCTACAAGCGAGCGCGCCAGGCAACTCCGACCGGGTAGTGTAGTACGAATGCACTATCTTTCATCAGGCGCATGGCGAATACGCGCCCGCAACGGATATACTACGGTAACACACAACGAGACGAGGCGTGTGTCCCCGCGCTGGCGGGTGATCTTCTTGCGTGGAGAAGACCACCAGCAAGGTATTGTGCGCTGACAGATAGCTGGACATTGCGGCGAGCGTTGAGGAGTGACGGGCGGTGAAAGGCGTGTGGGCAGGGCGTGGGCCAAAACTGGTGACGATCCTGGTCCTGATAGTGTTGCTCGGTGGCATGACGCCATCCCTGGCCTGGAACGCGCCAGCGGCGGCGGCAGCGCCGGACCCCACCGGCGGTGGGCCGACCGCGCCGCGCTACTTTCCTCAGACGGGCCACTATCTGTCCGGGCGTTTCCGCCAGTTCTGGGAGAGCCGGGGCGGGCTGTTCGTCTTCGGATACCCCCTGACCAGCCAGTTCATGTTTCCGAGCACGGATGGTAACACCTATCAGGTGCAGTATTTTGAACGGGCGGTCTTCGAGTATCACCCGGAAAACCAGCCGCCCTACGATGTGCTCCTGACGCAGATGGGGCGGGAAGCGATCGCCGGTCGTCTTGCCGACCCTGCCTTTCAGCCGGCGCAGCCGAGCAACGATCCGGCTCAGACCTTCTTTGCGGCCACCGGGCACAATGTTGGCCCCACGTTCACCCGCTGGTGGAATCAGTACGGCGGTTTGCAGAGTTTCGGGTTTCCGCTCTCGGAATTGCTCACAGAGACGAGCCAGATCGACGGCCAGCCCTATCTGGTGCAGTACTTCGAGCGCGCCCGCTTCGAATATCACCCGGAGAACGCCGGCACGCCGTACGAAGTATTGCTCGGCCAGCTCGGTCGCGAGCGGATGAACCGCGTCAATGTGCCGGCCACCGCGCGCGGTCCGGAAGGCTCACCGTCGCTGCTCACCGCGACCGACCGCACGACCGCCGCCGGGTATCCGATTCTGAAAGGGCCACTGGTTGGTCTCGGTATTCAGGCGCAATATTACGGCCAGCCGCATCAGAAACTGATCGGCCTGATTCAGGACATCGGCTTCACCTGGACGAAGCAGCAGGTTGTCTGGAAAGACATCGAAACAAGTAAGGGGCAGTATGCCTGGGGCGACCTCGACTCGATTGTCAACGACCTCGCTGCCGCCCACATCAACATTCTGCTGACGGTGGTGAAATCACCGGCCTGGGCTACGGCCACCGGCGATGACGGCACGCCGCGCAACCCACAGGATCTCGCCGATTTCATGAGTGCGATCTCCGCCCGCTATAAAGGCAAAGTGGCGGCCTATGAAATCTGGAACGAGGAAAATCTGGCTGCCGAGACGGGCGACCGGGTCGATCCTGGCGCCTATGTCCAGCTGCTCAAGGCGGCGTACACCGCCGTCAAGTCGGTTGACCCCAACTGCGCCATCGTGCTCGGCGCGCTGGCGCCGACCGGCGTGAACGACCCCCATGTCGCCGTTGACGACACCGTCTACCTCCAGCAACTCTACGCCTACAATAACGGCGAGGTGCGCGATTACTTCGACGCGCTTGGTTCGCATCCCTACGGCATGAGCAACCCGCCAGAGACCCTCTGGTCGGAGGGCAAGCCCGGCCCGGTGCCGAAGTATTACGACCACGACAGTTTCTACTTTCGCCGGTTCGAAGAGCAGCACGCGGTCATGCAGCAGAACGGCGATGGCGACAAGCAAGTCTGGCTGACCGAATGGGGCTGGGGTAGCGATTTCCGCCCCGACGGCTACCAGGAGTTCAACACCGTCACCGAAGACATGCGCGCCGACTACGAAGTCCGCGCCATCCAGATGATGCGCCAGCGGTATCCCTGGATGGGCGTCACCTTCCTGTGGAACCTCAACTGGTCTGTGCTCGACCCCTGGTACACCGGCCCGGCCCACTACAGCATCATCAACGCTGACTATAGCCCGCGCCCGGTCTACAACGCCCTCAAAGCCCTACCGAAGTAGCTTGCAGCGCCGAGGACGCGGAAGACCCTCCGCGTCCTCGGCGTTGCGAATCAGGTGACGATGAGCCGGGCGCCGAGGCTTTCGCCGCGCCAGTCGGGGCGGTAGTAGGCGTAGACCTGCGAGACGGTCGCCTGGGCGCGCACGGGATAAAGCGCGCGGGCCTGGAAGGTGAGCGTCAGCGACTCGTCGGGCTGCATGTCTTCGAGGTAGAAGATGACTTTGCGGCCGGCGACGTCCCAGCGCTTGATTTTGGCGGTGCGCTTCGCCAGCGCGTCGAGTGACGGTGTCTCCGGCGCGAAGCCGGTCGGCACGGCGATGTCGAGGACGATCATGCCCGCCGCGAGCGGTTCCGGTGGCGTGTAGTGGACCTGGGCGGTGATTGTGAGCAGGTCGTTGGTGGCGATCTGGTCGGCACTGTAACGCACGTCAATCTGGAAGGCCGCGCTGGTCTTGTCCACGACCGCCGGCAGATTGTAGCGGCTCACGGCCTGCGCCATGAGCTGGCCCTTGCCCTGGCTCGCCAGGGTCACGTCGCCCGCGCCGTCCGGCAACTCGACAATCTGCATTACGTCGGCGTTGTCGGGCGTGAACTGGACATCCTTGCGCCACGACCCCGCGCTGACCGTTACCGTCGCGGCCAGGTCGGCGCGGCTGCTGCTTGCCGCGCTGGTGAGGGCTTGCAACGCAACAACCGTATCCTGAGTCGAACCGAAGCCGCCCTGCGCGTTGCGGCGCGATGCCAGCCAGCGCACCGCCCGGCCCGCGTTCACCTTGTCGCCGCCGGCCAGCAGCGCCAGCGCCGCGTAGCCGGTCGTCTCAATCGTCGCGCTCTGGTTCGGCGCTGGGTAGGGCTGCGGCATGGAGCGCGCGGGCGCCGGGGTCGCCAGTGGTTGCGGCTTCGGTTCGTCGCCCCACGACAGCCCATCGTCGCTGTCGTGCGCGATCGCCAGCAGCCGGTCGTGGGCAGCGCCGGCGGACTTGCTCTGCGCCAGCGCCAGCGCGTAGGCGCCGATCGCCAGCGAATAGGCGTCGTCCAGCCCGGCCAGCTGCCCTTCCAGGTAGCGGATGGCCGCTGCCGCGCCGGCGTCGTCGCCCGCCTCGCGCAGCGCGATGGCGACGAACGCCGTCAGCGCCGGCTTGCCGCGCAGCCCGCCGAGCATATCCTGGTGGTGGATGAAGCCGATTGGGTCGAACGAGCCGTCGGCCTTCTGCCCCTGGCGAATCCAGTCGCGCGCCTGGGCCAGCACGGCGTCGTCAATGAAGATCAGGTCTTTGGCCTGCGCGAAGGTCTTTAATACGAACGCCGTCAGCCAGAGACTGCCCACTTTGTCGCTCTGCCCGAACGCGGAGAAGGAGCCGTCGTCGCGCCGGTAGGTCAGCTCGCGCTGGTATCCGGTCAGCATCAACACCTCGGCCTTCGCCGCGATCTCCGGCTTCTCCTGCCCCGTCTCTTTCAGATAACGGGTGATGAAGACGTCGGGCGCGAAGAGGAGCATATTCTGCTCGCCGCAGCCGTAGGGCATTTGCAGCAGGTTGTCCAGCCCCTCGATCGTCTGGCTGAGGACATTGCCAGTCAGCGCGACGAGCGCGCGGGGCGACCCGGCGATCGCGCCGGCCGGCGCGGCCAGCGCGACGGTGCGCGGCGTGCCGGGCGTCAGCGTCAGGTTCGTGACCTGCTCACGCGCGACGCCCTCCGGCTCGACCAGCAGTTCCTTGACGATCGCGTCGGCGACCGCGCCGCCCTTCGCCGTGACGGTCAACTTCCGCGCGCCGAGCAGCGTCGGCCGGATGGTGAACGCCGCCGAGCCAACGCCCTGCGCCTCCACCGTCACCTGCTGCTGCCGCGCGTCGAGCAGGTCGAACCAGTCGGCGTCCGCCAGTTCGACCGTGACCTGCTGCGCCGCGTTGGTGTAGTTGTAGACCGCGATCTTCACCGGGAACTCTTCGCCGCGAATCGCGGAGTAAGGCAGATCAACGCTGACGAAGAAGGGCTGGAAGACGCGCAGTTCGGCCTCGCCGATGCCCAGCCCCTTCTCCTTCGAGAGTGCGAC
>DASUBC010000514.1:0-8654 GCA_035763465.1 Thermomicrobiales bacterium | reverse complement strand
CTGCAATCTCTGGTGGGTATGCCACATCCATAAGCCCCACTTCTCGCTGGGAATGCGGCCCGTACATCCTCCCTGCCCATACTTCGCCAGCCCAGAGTATAGAGCACGGCCAGGCTCCCAGCGGCGGCTTTTGCGGTGAGTTGGAAGCCTTACCGAAGCGCCCGCAACCGTTCGGCGGCCTGGGCGAGCGCGTCCTGGGGCGGCTTACCGTCGAATGCGATGGCGCGGCAGGCGTCGCTCAGGGCGGCGTCGAACGCGGCGCGGTCGCGCACGGGCGCGATGGCGCGGGCGGCGTGCAGGGCCTGGCGCGTCGCGGTGGCGACACCTTGCTGCCAGGCCGGCGCGGCGCCGAAGGCGTCGTCGCGGGCGGGAATCCAGGCTAGGTTGGTCGAGCAGGTGCGCTGCACATCGAGCGAGCGTAGGTGCGCCGCGAGCGCCAGCGCGCCGTCCAGATTCGGCGCGTTGCGCGGCGCCAGCAGCACCTGGCCGGAGATCAGCCGGCCCAGGCCGGCCGGACCCGTTGGCCCGGCGTAGGTCACGAGCTCCCGCTTGCCGCCGCGTTGCAGCAGGTCTTCCGCGACCGCCGGCCAGTTTGGACCGAGCGCGGCGCGATCCGCGCCCAGCGCCGTGGTCAGCGAGTCAATCTTGCCATCGCGCGAGAGCGGCGCCAGGCGCGGTCCCAGCCGGGCCAGGTACTCGCCCGCCGCCCGCGCGCCGGCGTCCACCGGCGCCAGTGGATCGCCGCCAAAGGCCCAGATGAGTTCGAGCAAAGTCTGCGCCGCCGGTGCGCCCGCCGCGCCTTGCAGCGCGACCAGGCCGTTGCCACTCTGATCGCGCAATTGCTCGGCGGCAGTGTAGAGATCCTCCCAGGTCGCCGGTTGCCGTACATTCGCGGCGGCGAGGAGCGCGGTGTTGGCGTACGTGATCCAGACAGCCGGGCGATAGGGCAGGGCGTAGAGTTTGCCGCCGCTCGTGACGGCAGCTGGAATACTGGCGAAGATCGCGCTGTCCAGCCGGTCCCGTTCAACGCTGACGTCGCGCGCGATCCCCTCGGCAATCAGGTCGCCGACCGCTTCGGTATCCACCGCGAGCAGATCGTAGCGGTCTGCGCCGGTGCGAATGGCCTCTAGCGTCTCGTCAATCGTGCCGCTCGCGAACTGCACGTCGACATGCCGTGCCCGCGCGAACGGCGGCACGATCACCCGCTCAAAGAACGACTGCTCATACGGGTTCAGCCGCAACTGCACCCGCAACGCCGTCGCTGGCGTGTTCCGTCCGCAGCCGCCCAACCAGGGCGTGACCGCCGCCAGCGCGAGCGCCGCGCCGCCGGTGACGAGCCGGCGGCGGGTGAGGCGGATAGTCGGGCAGTCGGGCAGTCGGGCAGTCGGGCAGTGCGCTGGTCTGGCTCCGTAGTCGGCTGCCAGGCACCGCGTAGAGGAGAACCCACTGCCCGACCGCCCGTCTGCCCGACTGCCCGACTCGTCAGCCCATCGCCTTGACGGCATCGGTTGCGGCGTACACTCGCTGGAGGACTTGCAGACTTTCACCTGGCTCCATGATGCGCGGCTGGTTCATCTCCTCAATCTGCACCGGCACGAGCCGGATTCGCACCGGCTTCTGGTAGCGCAGCACGATCTCGGCAAACATACCCTGCATCGTCTCGATTGACCAGTTCTGGTCGAAGACAAAGTTGCCGAGCGAGTAGAGAATCGGCACGCCCTTGTACCACTCGGTCGCCTGGACCCAGTGTGGGTGCGAGCCAATCACCAGCGTCGCGCCATAGTCAATCGCCAGGTGCGCCAGGCTTCGCATGGACGGATTCGGAATCGCGACGTACTCCTCGCTCCAGTGGAAGAAGGGGATGATCACATCGGCGCCCGCCTGCTTTGCCGCGCTGATGTCCGCCATGACGTATTCCGCCGTGAGCGGGCAGGTGCCGGGCCGGTCGTCGCGCGCGCCGTACTCCGCAGCCGAAATGCCGTCGTAGCCGAGAAAATAGACCTTCAGTCCTTTGACATTGAACATGCCCGGCTTGCGCGCCTCGGTCAGATTCGCGCCCGCGCCGAACCAGCCGATGCCGTGCGCTTTCAAGTCGGCGATCGTATCGTTCATGCCGAGCGCGCCAAAGTTCATGAAGTGATTGTTCGCCAGGCTGACGCCGCCAATGCCGGCCAGCGTCAGGCCGTCCACGGCGGCGGCGTTGGTGGTGAAGAGGAAGGTGAAGGGGTCGGTTGGCTTCTCGGTGTTGTCCGACATTGAACATTCGAGGTCGGCGATCGTCAGGTCGGCTGACTTGAGGCGCAGCGCGACAAGGCGCAGCGGATGGGCGAAATCGTTGTATTGCACCATGCGCGTATGCACCGTGCGTCCGAAGATGATGTCGCCCGCCACGGTGAGATTGATCGGGTTGCCGGGAAGTGGGAAGCTCTCGGGGAAGTAGCCATAACTGAGCGCGAAGGCGTTCACCGCATCGCGCAGACCACCGCCGAGCGCCTCGTCCCAGCTCAACCAGAGCTGGTGGCGCAGGGGGTAGCTGGTCAGGTCGCCACGGCCAGCCAGCGGGTCCATGCCGTCAATCGCCAGCGCGCGCACCTGGAAGTCAATGACATCGAGCGGGACGATGGCAAAGGCGAAGGGATGCGCGGCGAGCGCGGCGACGAGCGTGGGATAGTCATTGCACGACGCCACCGGCGGCAGGAGTGTGCTGACGCCCGGCACGGTCAGCGTACCGCCGGGCGTGAACTCGATGCGCTCGATCGTTCCAGCGACCGGCGATCCGGCCTGCTGCCAGTCCTTCACTGTGCCGTTCAGGATACCGATGAGGTCGGCTTGCTTGAGCATGTCCAGCGGTAAGCGCCAGTGTACGACCGGCGCGAGCGTTTGCGAAACCTTGCTCTGCGGGCCGCTGGATGGCGCGGCGCTGGTCACGGTCAGCCGCGCTCCGGTCGTGGTCAGACTGCCACGAGCAACCTGTTCATTGAGAAAGTCGTGCAACCTTTGCGCGAACCCGACCGTGGCCGGATCGCCGCCCGGCGCCTCCACCAGCAGCGTGCCCACGACGCTGCCTGGTGGCGCCGCTGGCGTACGCGTACCTTGGCCTGTAGTAGTGGTAGCTGTAGTCAACCCTGGTGTGCCACACCCGGCGAGCAGCGCGATGGCGCCGGAGCCGAGCGCGCCGAGCAGGGCGCGGCGAGTTACGGGACGGGCGTGCATACGCAGCCTCCGTGACCAGTGGCCAGGTCTGGCAATGGCGGTAATCCAGTCAGCCGGCTAACGCGGGCGATTGTACCATACTGTACGAACACAGAGTTGGAGCGAGAGCAATCAACCGTTGGGCCATCGCCGGTGGCACGCCCCATGCGAAAGCAATCGCAGCAACGCAACGGTGTCCGTGCTCAATGAGCGAGGTCGGCGCCAGCGAGTGTTGCCAACGCAAAAGCCAACTTCACGCCCATCCCTTTCCCTCTCCCTACACCCGATACTGCCGGCCCACGGGGCCGGCAGTATCATTATTAGCGGCAGCCATGAGCTTGACAGGGCGCGGTTGCTGGTATTGAGTAGCCGTATCGCACGAGTTGCCGGTCAGGGCGCTACAACAGCAAGGCGAGTGGTTGGGGAAGGAAGTACACGACAGCGCGAGCACAGGGAGTGGAAAGGAGCAGGACGATGGCGGGTTTGACGGCGGCGCAATTACGCCAGTTCGAGGAACAGGGCTATCTGATCGTCGAGGATGTCCTTGATCCCGCGCGCGATTTCGCGCCGGCGATGGCTGAGTATGCCGAGGTGCTGGACGGCATCGCGAACGATCTCTACGCCGAGGGTGTCATCCCTTCCACGTACGCCGAGTTGCCGTTCAAAGACCGGCTCCTGGCGCTGCGCGCCGCCAGTGGGCGCGAGTTCGGCCAGTATTTCGACTTCTCGCTGCCCCAGGCGGGCGTTCGCCCCGACACGCCGATCCACGCCGGCCCGGCCGTCTTCCGCGTGCTGACCCATCCGGCCATCCTCGATATTGTCGAAAGCGTGATCGGTCCGGAGATTTTCTCGTGCCCGGTGCAGCACACGCGCATCAAGATGCCGTTGCACACGCTGAAAGACGGCGCGGGAGCGCTGGTCGCCAAAACACCCTGGCATCAGGATAACGGCGTGCTAATGCCCGAAGCGGACGTGGCGACGATCCTGACCGTCTGGATGCCGCTCAACGACGCCACGATCGAGAATGGCTGTCTGCAAGTGGCACCGCGCAGTCATGGCGGCGGCCTGGTCGCGCATTGCCCGCGCCCGGAGGGGCTGGCGATCCCCGACCAGTTCATTGACCAGCAGCAGGCGATCCCGCTGCCGATGCGCGCGGGCAGTATCCTGCTGCTAACGCAGCGCACGATGCATGGCTCGCTGGACAACACCACGGACAGCGACGTGCGAATCAGTTTTGATCTGCGCTACCAGCCCCTCGGCCAGCCGACTGGCCGCCCCGCCTTCGCGGACGCCGGCTTCGTCGCGCGTAGCGCGGCCCACCCCGAGCAGGAACTGCGCGACCCCGCCGTCTGGGAAGAAAACTGGCTGCGCGTGCGCGCCCGCCTGGCGGCGGAGAACGACCCCGCCTTCAACCGCTGGCGGGCCGACGCGCCAGTCTGTGCGTGAGTAGGGGATAGGGGATAGACAATAGGGGATAGTTTCTCTTAATGAGGCGGTGCTGGAAGATCAGCACTGTGCTGAAGCGAGCCACTATCCCCTACCGTCTATCCCTTATTCCCTTCGTCCCTACGCCTCGATGACCATCGGCAGCACAATCGGCCGGCGGCGTGTCTGCTCCCAGATGGCGGCGCTGGCGGCGTCTTTGATCTTGCGGGTGAGGTAACTCCAGTCGGCGCTGTGGTCGCTGACGCCGTCGAGCGCGAAGGCGGCGCGCACGCGCTCTTTCGCCTGGTCGAAGCTGTCGTCGCCCTGTGCGTGAACGAAGCCGCGCGAGGCGATGTCGGGACCGGCCAGGAGCGCGCCGGTCTGCTTGTCCACTGTCACCGCGACAAAAAGCACGCCGTCGCGCGAGAGCGTCTGGCGGTCGCGAATCACCACGTCACTGACTTCGCCGATCGTCACGCCGTCCACGTAGACATGGCCGGCCGGCACGTCGCCGATGATCGCCGCGCCCGCCGGGCCGAGCGATAGCACCGCCCCGAGGTGCGCTTTCAGGATACGATCGGCGGGCACGCCAACTTCCACGGCGAGCCGGCTGTAGAGCGCGAGGTGGCGCGGCTCGCCGTGGAAGGGGATGACGTAGCGCGGCCGGGTCAGGTTGAGCATCAGCTTCAACTCTTCCTGCGAGGCGTGACCGGAGACATGAACCTTGTCAATCGCGGCGTAGATGACGTTCGCGCCCTGCCGGAAGAGGTTGTCAACGATCCGCATGACCGACGTCTCGTTGCCAGGGATCGGACTGGCGGAGATGATCACGGTGTCGCCTGCTCCCGTGCGGAGTGTGCGGTGGTCGCGGTTCGCCATGCGACTGAGGACCGCCATCGGCTCGCCCTGGCTGCCGGTGACGATATAGCAGACGAGGTTATCCGGCAGGTTGGCAGCTTCACCCTGCGAGATCAGCGTGCCGGGCGGCGCGTAGAGATAGCCGAGTTCGAGCGCCATATCCACGTTCTTTTCCAGGCTGCGCCCGACCGGCGCGACCTTACGGCCGTAGACCGCCGCAATGTCGAGGAGCTGCTGGATGCGGGAGATCAGCGAGGCGAAGGTCGCCACGATGATGCGGCCATCGGCGTTAGCGAAGATGCGCTCGAAGGTCGGCTCTAGCGTCCGCTCCGAGGGCGTCATGCCGGCCGACTCGACGTGGACGCAGTCGGAAATCAGCGCCAGCGGCCCGCGCCGGCCAAAATCGGCCAGCGTCGCAAAGTCGGTCGGCCGGCCGTCCACCGGCGTCTGGTCGAACTTGTAGTCGCCGGTAACGACGATCAGTCCAGCCGGGGAGGTGATTCCGAAGCCGACCGCGTCGGGGATGGAGTGGCAGACGCGGAATGGCTCGACGCTGAACGCGCCCGCCTGGACCGGTGGCGCGCCGTCGGGATTGAGTTCGCGCAGATCGGCCGTGCCCAGGAGTTTGGCCTCCTTGAGTTTGACGCTGATCAGCCCGAGTGTCAGCCGGGTGGCGTAAATCGGCGGATTGCCGAGTTCGGGCAACAGGTACGCCAGCGCGCCGATATGGTCTTCGTGCCCGTGTGTGATGAAGATCGCGCGGATGCGCGCTTTCTTGTCGTGCAGATAGCTGGCGTCGGGCAGAAGCAGGTCAATCCCGAACATCTCCTCTTCGGGAAAGCCGAGACCGACATCAACGATGATGATGTCCTCGCCCCATTCGAGGACAGTCATGTTCTTGCCGACTTCGCCGATGCCGCCAAGGAAGATAACGCGAACCTGGCCGGGATCCGTCGCCAGATCCAGGAGCTGGTCGGTGTCAGTCGCAGAATCCAACCCTGATTTACCCCCTATCTGTCAGTGGTACGCGAATATGGGCGCGGCCGTGCTGGCCGCCCCTCGTCCGTTGTCCCACCGTGCTGTCGGGCCTGTGCCCAACGTCTACTTGTCACCAGCCCCCATGGGGGCAATCCAGCCGTATCGTCATCCCGGCCCCGTACGGCGCCGGATCGCTAGTGGCCCTAGTATAACGAAGTACGGCGGCGCGCGAAACAGGGACGGTTCCTCGTCACCCCTCCGTTGTGGTACAACACCCCTGATGGAATGACCGGCAGATGGGGAGTGCGTGGCGATGAGCGCGGGCGCGACGGTCGGTATTGACATCGGCGGCACCTGGGCGCGAGTCGGGCGGCGCGGACGGGACGGCGCGCTCATTGTCGAGCGGGCGCCAGTGCCGGAGCAGGGCACAGACCTGGCCGCGCTGCTGGTCGCGTCGGTCAGCCGCGTCGCGCCGGAAGGCGTCGCGCGCGTCGGCGTCTCAGCGCCAGGACCGCTCGATTTCGCGGCCGGCATCGTCAATAAACTCAATAAGCCTGGCTGGCGCGGCTACCCGCTGATTCCGGAACTGGCGCAGCGGCTCGGCGCGCCGGTCGAGATGGACAACGACGCGAACTGCGCGGCGCTCGGTGAGTGGCGCGCGGGCGCGGGCCAGGACGCGCGCACACTCGTCTACTACACGATTAGCACCGGCGTCGGCACGGGCGTGGTTATTGAGGGGCGCATTCACCGGGGCGCGCACGACACGGAAGGCGGGCACCAGATCGTGCAGCCTGGCGGCGCTCCCTGTCCCTGCGGCTCACGCGGCTGTCTGGAAGCGGTCGCGTCCGGCACGGCGATTCGCGCGCGCTATGGCCGCGCGGCGGAGGAGATTGATGACCCGGCCGTCTGGGAGGAAGTCGCCGGTTTCGTGGCGCTGGCGATCAACAATACGGCGATGTTGCTCTGTCCCGAAGTAGTGGTCATCGGCGGCGGTGTATCCACGCAGGGCGAACGGCTGCTAGCGCCGCTACGCCGCCAGTGCGCCGAGCTGATCCGCATGGTACCTGTGCCGGCCATCCGGCTGGCCGGGCTGGGCCAGGATTCCGGCCTGGTTGGCGCGCTGGCGCTGGCGGAGACGATTACGAGCGCGCCGGGATAAGTGCCGCACGGCGGCGGGCTTGCCGCGTTCGGCATGGCGTAGACCTTGCGGGACGGCGCAGTGGTTGCATAGCGTTTTTGCCATATTGGCGCAGCGACCATTACTGACAGTAGGCACATGCAGGCCGACGTGGATTGCTATCGTTCTGGCGACTGCCAGGCGCGATCTTAACCCGCCGTGCGAGGAGTTCGCTTGATGTCACGACCTTCGACTATTCGCCTCGCGCCGTCTATCCTCGCCGCCGACTTCGCCCGGCTGGGTGAGCAGATCGCGGCGGCGGAGGCGGCGGGCGCCGACGCCATCCATGTGGACATCATGGACGGCATCTTCGTGCCGAATATCAGCATTGGCCTGCCGGTCGTCGCCGCCGCGCGTCGCGCGACCCAACTCCCGCTTGATATCCACCTGATGATTGACCGGCCGGAACGCTACCTGGCCGAGTTTGTCGAGGCCGGCGCCAGTGCGCTGACTGTCCACGTTGAGGGCGCGCTGCACCTGTACCGCACGCTGACCCAAATTCGCGAGCTGGGCGCGCAGGCCGGTGTGGTGCTGAATCCGGCGACCCCGCCGGGCGCGCTGGCCGAAGTGCTGCCGCTGGTGGACATCGTGCTGGTGATGACGGTCAACCCCGGCTTTGGCGGGCAGGCATTTATCGAGAGCCAGCTTGCCAAGATCGCGGCGCTGCGCGCCCTGCTCGATGGTGGCGGCTACGGCGCGGCACTCTCCGCCGACGGCGGCATCGGGCCGCAGAATGTCGCCCGGGTTGTCGCGGCCGGTGCGGATACCATCGTCGCTGGATCGGCCGTCTTCAACGACCGCGAAACGGTCGCGGCGGCGATCGCGGCGCTGCGCGCTGGCATGGCGGAAGCGGTCGCCCAGCGCGAAAATGCCCCATGAGCGCCGTCGCGCTCGCCTCGACGCTCCACGACCCCACCGCCGCCGATCTGCCCGCGCTGCGCGCGGCGCTGCCCGACCTGGCGCATCGCTATGCGCGGATGGTCATTTATGCCACCGAGGAGACGCCCGACTGTGTGCTGGAACC
>DASUBC010000513.1:0-2470 GCA_035763465.1 Thermomicrobiales bacterium | reverse complement strand
GGAGTTCGCGCTGGCGGGCAAGACGCAGGCCGACATCGCACTCGGTCTACCGGCGCTGGCGCGCGACAACCCCGATTACTACGCGCTCGACGTGGCGAACCTCATCCTGGGCCGGCTGGGTCTCTATGGCCGCATCGGCGATGCGGTGCGCCAGACGCAGGGGCTGGCGTACTACGCCTACAGCAGTCTCGATGCCTGGCTCGGCGCGGGCTTCTGGGGCGCCAGGGCGGGCGTCAGTCCGGCCAATATCGAGCGCGCGATTGAGACGATCCTGGCCGAAGTGCGCCGCCTGCGCGACGAATCGGTGCGCGCGGAAGAACTGGCCGACGCGCAGGATTACCTGACCGGCTCGTTGCCCCTGGCGCTGGAGAGCCAGGATGGCGTCGCGCGCCTGTTGCTCGATTGCGAACTCTACGACCTGGGCCTCGATTATCTCGACCGCTACCCCGCCATCATCCGCGCGCTGACCCGCGAGCAGGTGCAGGTCGCCGCCGCGCGCTACCTGCTGCCGGATCGGATCGCGGTGGCAGTGGCGGGGCCAGACGAAGGGTCGAAAGTCTGAAAGGCGCAGGTCGAAGGTCGCTCGTGATGAGGTAGTGGCTGCCTACCGGCCAGGTTCATAGGCAAACCGCAGCGTTGACCGGAGAGACCTTCGACCTGCGACCTTCAGACTTTCGACCAATACCAGGAGGACGTATGCCTGAACCGCTTCCCGTCATTCTGGACGTTGACACCGGCGTGGACGATGCGATGGCGATCGCGCTGGCGGTGCGGTCGGCGGCGGTGGACCTGCGCGCGGTGACGACCGTTGCAGGCAACGTGACGGTGGACAAGACGACCGACAATACCCGGCGCGTGCTGGCGGCGCTTGGCGCGGGCGCTCTGCCGGTGCATCGCGGGTGCAGTCGCCCGCTGGCCCGGCCGCTGCATGATGCCAGCAACATTCACGGCAAGAGCGGCCTGGGCAACCTGGAGTTGCCGTCAGTAGCGGGCGCGAGCAGTCCGCCATATGCGCCGCAATTCCTCGTGGACACGATCATGGCCGCGCCGGGGACGATCACGCTGATCTGTGTGGGGCCGCTGACGAACCTGGCGGCGGCGATTGCGCTCGAACCGGACCTTCCTGCGGCGTTGCGGCGCTTGGTCATCATGGGTGGCTCACTCGGGCGCGGCAATGTGACGCCGTATGCGGAGTTCAACATCTACGTGGACCCCGAAGCCGCCGCCCAGGTCTGCGCCGCCTGCCCGCTGACGATGGTCGGCCTCGACGTGACGCACCAGACGAATCTGACGCGCGCCGCCCGCGCGGTGCTGGCCGCGCACGACAGCGCCGAAGCGCGTCTGGTCTACGGCGCGACCGCTGAAGGCTTCGACCAGCGCGGCTGGGAGCAGTTCCGCCTGCACGACCCGCTGGCGGTCGGCGTCGCGATTGACCCGACGCTCTGCGCGATGAAACGCGGCACGCTGCACGTCGAGACCGCCACTGCCTGGTGCGCCGGGCAGACCACACTGCGCGAGGAAGCCGACGGCCCGCATCAGGTCTGCGTCGGCGTCGAAGCCCAGCGCTTCCTCGACCTCTTCACCGGCACGCTCGGCCTGCCGGCACTTGTGGCAGGTTAAAGAGACCGCTGAAAGTTGACGCTAATCACTTCAGAAAGCACAGAGACAACAGAGAACGAATCACGCCTCGCCGTATGGTGGTTAACACTCGCCTGTCGGCAGCGTGGCAGGAACGCAGATGCGCTGTATGAAGGTATGGCATCGCGCCCTTGCGCGGTCCCGCTACCTGCGCCCTGCGTTCAGTTCGCTACACCGTTGGCACGGGCCTCGGCGGCGCGTTGCAGCCGCCGCAGCGAGCCCTCCACGCTCCGGTGAATCAGCCGCACCCCGACTCGGCGCCGCCACAGCCAGCCCCGCCACCCGGGCGGGAGGGCGAAGTCTCAGCCGTAGGCCACGCGGCAGCGCGCCGCGTCGAGGGGGGTGCAGGTAATGACGTTCAGCGCCCCCAGGCCGAATAGACGCGGCAGCGTGGTGGTGAACCGGATTTGGCGGCGCTCGGCGTCCACCGCGTCGATGGTCAGGCGTGCGGGCCAGCCCTCGACCACCTGGCCCGCACGGGCCGGTCCCGGCGGCACCACACGGTCAACGCGCATATCCCAGAACGCGCCGTACCCCTGGGGGTCGGCCAGCAGCGCCCAGACGGTCTCGACCGGCGCCCGCACCACTGCCATCGGGCAAACACTCACGTCCATCGTGTCCCCCATCCCCCGCGACCCGCCTCACCATTACCAAAGGTAGCAGGATTCGTGGCGGGCAAGCCGGAATTTCCTGCCCTGCCGACGGCAGGCCAGCCTCACCCGCCAT
Organism: Thermomicrobiales bacterium; assembly: GCA_035763465.1. Taxonomy (GTDB): domain Bacteria; phylum Chloroflexota; class Chloroflexia; order Thermomicrobiales; family CADCWN01; genus DASUBC01. The sequence continues at coordinate 106 of DASUBC010000513.1, read as the reverse complement.
ACACGGAGACGTGTTATGTCGTCGCTTCTCTCGTCTCTCGCTGCGGTCTCGGCGTGCTCTGTGGTTAAATCCCGTCCCTTGCTTGTAGCGAGACGCGGCTGGCTTA
>DASUBC010000512.1:0-2574 GCA_035763465.1 Thermomicrobiales bacterium | reverse complement strand
AGTTGCCCGCTGCGCTTGGCCGCGTGCTCGATCCGGCGCAGGCCGGCGAAGCCGAGCAGGGCGTAGAGCACGGCGAGGCCCAGCGCCCAGACCAGCGGGCGGACGATGTCGCCAAAGCTCGCCCCGTTCAGGGCGCTCGCCCGCAGCGCATCCACTGCGTGACCGGCGGGCACAGCGTCCGAGATTGGCTGCAACCAGCCGGGGAGGTCGGTGCGCGGCACCAGGAATCCCGCCAGCAGGCTCACCGGCAATTGCACGGTGTTCGCCACCAGATTCGCGCGCCGCGTTAGCACAAAGAGCGAGGCGCAGAGGAACCCAGTGCCGAGCGAGGTAATAATCAGGGCCAGCAGCGCCGCCAGCGCCGCCAGTGGATCGGCCACATTGAGCCGCGCGCCGGTCGCCACACCGAGAATGGTGACCGAGATGAACGCTGGCAGCATCCAGACGAGCGAGCCAAGCCCGTAGCCCGTGACCACGGCCGTCCGGCTGGCCGGCGAGAGGAAGAGCGCGCCAATCGTCCCACCCTCGCGCTCGTATTCGACTGCATAGCCACCGCCCCAGACCGTCGCCGTCCAGGTGATCTGGCCGATCATGCCGACGAGCAGGAAGGCCGAGGCGCTCGCGCCGTCCACCGTGCCGCGCCCCGCGATGTCGTACCCGATGCGCCAGACGGCGAAGGAAATCAGCGGAAAGATCGGCCAGCGGATAATGTCAATCACATAGGCGTTCGTGCGCCGTAGAAAGGCCACCGCCGTCGCCAGTGTCACCGTCCACCAGTGCCGCCCTGCACTGAGCAAGATTGTCGCGGGTTGCGCCACCTGAGCGCTTGCGAGGCTGCTCATTCGAACGACCTCCCCGCAATCGCCAGGAAGGCGTCTTCCAGCGTCGGCTCGACCACGCGCACGCCGTCTATCGCCGCGCCGTGGGTTCGCAATGTCGCCAGCGCGCCGTCGAGCGTCGCCGCCGTGTCGGTGCAGAGGAGCGTCAATTCACTGCCGCCGCGCTCGGTGGTGAGCTGGTTGACGCCCCGCACGCCGGTGAGCCGGCGCAATTCGTCGCCGATAATCGCCGCGCGCCCGTTGAGCGCCCGCGCCGTCGAGACGATCACCCGCCGTTCACCGGCGACGAGCGCTTTGAGTTCGTCCGGCGTACCCTGCGCGACGATGCGGCCGTGGTCCACAATCGCGATCTCGCGGCAGAGTTGGTCGGCCTCGTGCATATCGTGCGTCGTCAGCAGCACCGTGCGCGCCGGCACGAGCGCCGCGACCGCGCGCCGCAGATCCACCGCCGAGGCAGGGTCGAGGCCGATCGTCGGCTCGTCGAGAATCAGGATCGGCGGCTCGTGCAAGAGTGCTTTCGCCAGATGGAGCCGCTGCTTCATGCCCCGCGAAAACCCCTCGGTGCGGTCGCCCGCGCGGTCGCGCAGGTTGACCAGTTCCAGCACTTCGTCCACCCGCCGTGCGATCGCCGCGCTGGTCAGACCGTAGAGCGCGCCGAAGTAGCGCAGATTGTCGCGGGCGCTCAGTTTCGCGTAGAGGCCGCGGTCGCCGCCGAGCACAACGCCGAGTTGCCGCCGCACGGCCTCGTCGTCGCGCACCACATCGCGACCGCCGACCGTCGCCCGCCCGCCCGTCGGCGCTAGCAGCGTCGCGAGCATTTTGATCGTCGTCGTCTTGCCCGCACCGTTCGGTCCCAGCAGGCCGAAGATTGTCCCGCGCGGCACGGCGAAGCTAACCTCGTCCACCGCGACCATCCGCGTTCGCGGCCGGAACGGGCGCTTCGTCTCGAAGACCCGGTGTAGGTGCTCGGCGACGATCGCCGCGTCTCGCGGCTGTGTACGCTGTTCGCTCAGCGCCATCGGTGCGCTCCTCTCGTCGCGGGTCGAAAGTCGTTTGAGTCAAGGAAAGTGCCGATTCGCAAGTGCGGTGCCTATGAAGTTAGACTCGCGACCTGCGACCGGCGGACTTGCGGGCCGCTTTGCGGCGCTAGCCACAGGGCCAGGGCGATCAGGGTGCCGGCTAACCGTTCACGCGTCGTGCGCTCCGGCAGGGCTTCGTGCAGGCGCCGGCGTAGTTCGGCGTCGTAGTCCAACTGTTCCAATCGTTCGGCCGCCAGGTACTCGCTCGCGAACAACGTTTCTGATCCGTTCATGGTAGCCTCCATATGAGTCGTGAGTGCGTGAGTCGTGAGATCGTCAGCATGGTCTTGCGCCAGTAGCCAGAAACTGTGCTGACCTGAACCCCCTCCCACGACTATCAACTGCGGTGGAACGGAGGCAAGGCCCGGCATTGGGCGGCGGACTATCCGGCGCGTCACCCCCTCAGCGTTCCGCGAATTGTTCCATTGCCGCGTCTGGTGGCCGGCTGGTTCCGTCAGTGGACCAGAACGCCGCCCCACCTGGCGCGGCCAGGTCTATCCAAGGGGTCAGGCGGGTGGCGGCCTATGCCGGTGGCCTGCTCGGCGGTGACACCAGCGCTCCAGAGGGCGATCACCCGTTCCGGGGTCAGGTCGGTCAGGCCGGCGTCGCGCAATGCCCGCACGTAGCCCGGCGGCACATTCAGGCCGCGCAGCGCG
>DASUBC010000511.1:0-2386 GCA_035763465.1 Thermomicrobiales bacterium | reverse complement strand
GAGGTTGCCGGTCATCTCCAGGTCGTCCGGGCCGGGGATGTCAATGGTGAAGCGGTCCACGAACGGCGAGAAGAAGTGCTTGCGGACCTCGGCGGCGTCCTGGCCGCCCAGCGCGATTTCGTAGGTGGGGCGCAGGGCGATGAGCCGGCGCCGCACCTGGGCGACCTCGTGTCCGGCCAGGTCGCGCACACTGAGCGTGTCGCGCAGGGTCAGCACCCTGCCGTCCACCTGGTAGACCGGCTGGCCGGCCTCGTTGAGGATGTCGGAGTCTTCGCCGAGCCGGAAGAAGTGTTCGCGGATGAGATAGCGCATCGCGTGTCCTCCTGTTTGTGACTACCGCTGCCGTGGGCATCGCAAGGTGGGGGCCGCTGGTGAAACGCGAGCGGAGATGGGAAAGCGCGGGGACAGGAAGCTGGGCGCGGTGGCGCCGTGGTGTGTCCCGGCGGTTGAAACCGCGGGCTGAAGGCGAGACCCACTACGTGGGTACCCCCCGCCACGAAGTCCGCCTGCGCGGCCTGGGTTCGTGATGAGGCCGGGGCTGGCTAATAACCACATGGGTTCGCGCCCAGTCCCGCAGGGACGTTGTGGCGGCGGAGCCGCCCTTCGCGCCGAATGAATTCGGCGCAACACCTCAACGGCGCCACGCGATCGTAGTTCCAGTGACCCCATACGTTGTACCGCATGGAGGCTGCTGCGCGCTCGCGCGAGGGACGGCGATGCCCGATTGGTCGTATGGCCCGGTCTGCAAACCGCGCCTGCTCGCCGGTCTGCCCGGCTTCGGCGCGACCATCGGTATCCACGACGTAGACGGCGGATAGTCCCCCCAGCGTTGGGGGCCGGGGGGCTGTCACCCCATCGCCTCACGATACTGTGGCACTAAATCGCCGCAAACAGGAGTCCGATCTATAGAGGCAGAAAAATGCTGCCGCGCGGCGCCGGTCTTCCGGTGTGCAGGTGGACAGGCGCGACCTGCGACCTGCGACCTGTGGACCGGCGACAACGTGAAGGAGGTGGCCGAGCGCATGGACGACGCGAACGAGCAGATGGGCCGTCCTGGGGAAGCGGTGACGGAGGAGGTGGGACGCGGGGAGATGCCCGGCGGGTTGTCGGGCGAGCAGCTGGCGCGACTGCGCGCGACACTGGTCGCGGCGCATCCGGACGCGGTGCCGGAACTGATTGCAGGCGGTGATTTCGACGCGCTGCTGGCGAGCGTGCCGGTGGCGCAGGCGGCCTACGCGCGCATCCGCGAGACGGCGACACGCGAAGCGGCGGCGAGCGTGCCGCGCGGTGGCGGCACCCGTGCGCCCGACCCGGCGGCCTACGCGGACCTTTCGCCGGAGGCGAAAATTGCAGCGGGAGTACGAAGTCGGGCAGTCGGGCAGTCGGGCGGTCGGGCAGTGGGTTCAGCATAGCACTGCGCCTGCTGGTAGAGGCGGTGCTGACCGTAATCCACTGCCCAACTGCCCGACTGCCCGTCTCGTAACTGAAAGGAGCGACCCATGTCCCTGACGCTGGTCGAGGCGGCGAAACTGACGCAAGACCTGATGCTGCGCGGGGTGATTGAGACGATCGTCAGCGAGTCGCAGGCGCTCGTCTATCTGCCGTTCATGGAACTGACGGGGAGCGCGCTGACGTACAACCAGGAGGCGACGCTGCCGGCAGCGGACTTCTACGCGGTCGGCGATACGTGGACCGAGGAGACGCCGACGTTCGCGCAGAAGACGGCGAAACTGGCGATTCTGGGTGGCGACGCCGATGTGGATAATTTCCTGCAACAGACCTACGCCGACCCGAACGACCTCACCGCGTCAACCCTGGCGGCGAAAGCCAAGGCGGTCGGCCGCACCTGGAGCGACACCTTCTTCAACGGCGACAGCACCGCCGACCCGAAGAGTTTCGACGGCCTCCACAAACTCATCCCCAGCGGCCAGCGGTTGAAGGCGGGCAACAACAGCGCCAATGGCGGTGCGCTGGCGCTCGACGACCTGGATGCCTTCCTTGACCTGGTGCGGCCCGGCAAGCCGGACGCCCTCTTTCTCAGCAAGCGCAGCCGCCGCAAACTGAAGCAACTGCGGCGCGACGCGGCCAACGTGATGGAGGTGGACCGCGACCAGTTCGGGCGCGTGGTCGAGTACTACGATGGCATCCCGCTCGTCGTGGACGACTTCATCCTCGACAACCGCACGGTCGGCACGTCCAGCGGCGTGTGCAGCACCATCTACGCCGTGCAGTTCGGCTACGGGCGCGGCCTGATGGGCATTCAGAACGCCGGGGTGCAGGTGGAGGAGGTGGGCGAACTCGAAAGCAAGGACGCCGTGCGCCACCGCGTCAAGTGGTACGCCGGCCTCGTCAACTTCCGCGACATCGCCTGCGCCGCCCTCGAAGG
>DASUBC010000510.1:0-7627 GCA_035763465.1 Thermomicrobiales bacterium | reverse complement strand
AGCGCCGGCACGGCACGGCCGGAGACGACCGCCGTGAATGGCTCACCGTCAACGCGCCCAGATCGCGCCGCTTCGTCGGCGATTGCCAGCGCCGGCTCGTCCAGTGCGGGCAGCAGCGGCTCGCGGAAGGGGAAGTTCAGGTGGACCGGGCCGCGCGGTGCGGCGTGTGCGGTCACGATGGCCCGCGCGGCGACCTGGCGGGCGTGGCGGAGCAGATCGGCGGCGGCCTCGGGCACCGGCAGTTCGTAGAACCACTTCGCGTGGCTGCCATAGAGCCGCGCCTGGTCAATCGTCTGCGCCGCGCCGACATCGCGTAGCTCCGGCGGCCGGTCGGCGGTCAGCACCAGCAGCGGCACGCGCGACAGGTGCGCCTCGACGACGGCAGGCAGAAAGTTCGCGGCGGCCGTGCCGGAGCTGCACAGCACTGCCACCGGTTCGCCCAGCGCCCGCGCCATGCCCAGCGCGAAGAACGCCGCCGACCGCTCGTCTACATGCATCCAGACGCGGATCGCCGCTTCCTCCGCGAGCGCCACCGCCAGCGGCGTCGAGCGCGAACCAGGACAAACGACGGCATGACGCAGTCCCGCGCGGCCCAGTTCCGCTACGAACGCCCCGGCGAGCGCGACGTTGCGCGCGCCCGTGCTACCCATTACGCCTCCTACGTCGGCGGGTTACAGGTTACAGGTTCGCAAGTTCCAGGATTCTTTCGGCAGGCATATACGCTCTTCGGAGAAACCTCCAACCTGTCAACCTGCAACTTGTAACCCGTTCAGCATCGGCTGAAACTTCAGGCCGGTCTCGGCATACTCGGCGTCGGGGTCCGAATCGCCCATGATGCCGCAACCGGCGTAGAGCGCCGCGTGACCAGGCGTTAGCAGCGCCGAGCGCAAGGCCACGGCGAACTCGCCCCCGCCCGCACCGTCCACCCAGCCGACCGGGCCGGCGTACCAGCCCCGGTCGAAGCCCTCGCGCTCGCGTATCGCCGCCAGCGCCGCCGCGCGCGGCAGGCCCGCGACGGCGGGCGTCGGATGCAGGTGCGCGACGAGATCGAGCACGCAGGCATCGCCCACGAGCCGGGCGCGCACCGGCGTCGCGAGATGCTGCAAGTTCCGCACGCGCAGGATGTGTGGCGCGTCGGGCAGAAGCAATTCGTCACAGAGCGGCGCCAGGGCATCGCGAATTGCGCCAACGACGACCGCGTGTTCCTCGCGGTTCTTGGGGCTGTGGAGCAAGGCGGCGGCCAGCTGCTCGTCTTCGTCCGGCGTCGCGCCACGCGCTGCCGTCCCCGCCAGGCAGAGGGTCACGACTTCGCGCCCGTCAAGGCGCACCAGCCGCTCCGGCGTCGCGCCGAGGAAGCAGCCGCCCGTCGTCTCGACCGCGAAGACGTAGGCGCCCGGATAGTTCGCGCGCAGGCGGCGCAGCGTCTCCGCCAGGTCAGCGTCACCGGCCAGGGCTACATCGAGCCGCCGCGCCAGCACGACCTTCGTGAAGTGGCCGGCGCGAATATCGGCCGCTGTGCGCGCCACCGCGCCGCGCCAGTCAGCAGCAGCCGGCGCTTCGGCGGCATCGCGCGCGTCCACCGGCGCGGACTCCGGCGTGGACTGTACCGGCTCGCCTAGCGGAGCCACCTCGACCAGGGCCGCCGTGAGCGCCCCCGCCCAATCGGCGCCGGGCGCGATCTCAACACTCACCGTCAGCGTCGCGCGCCCATCGCGCAGCAGAAAGAGCGCGCGCGGCACGACGAGCAATCCGGCCGGGAAACCGGCCCACTCTGGCGCGGCGGGCTGCGCCGGGTCGAACGCGAAGCCGCCGAGCGCGTAGGGACCGCCGAGCTCACGGGTCAAGTCGTCGGCCGCGACATGCGCGCGGCCGGTTCGTAATACCATCGCCGCATCGCGCCACGGCTGCTCGCTTGTGGCGGCAACGCTGCGCGCCACGCCGCCACCGACCAGAGCGAAACCCGCCTCCGGCCGCTCCCAGTAGGCGCGAAAGCCAGCCAGACGGCCGACCAGGGTGAACCAGGCAGTTGGGTCGTCCGGCGTGGGCACGGGCACAGAGAAACAGGCGAGCGTGGGCTGGCCGGTTGCGTTCGCCAGTTGCGCCGCCGCCGCGCATTGGTCGTGTAGACCAGACGCCAGCGCGGCGGTGAATGAACGTTCCGCGAGCATCAGACTTTCTCCCCGGCCGGCAGGCCGACCCCGTATAACAGCAAGCGCCGCAGCGCGGGGTAGGCGTCTTCCAGCCGCTCCGGCTGACCGGTCAGCACCCAGCGCATGACGACCTGATTGACCGCGCCGAACCAGGCCATGCTGGCGACATCAGTGTCGAGCGGCGCGATCAGCCCCTGCGCGACCGCGTCATCGAGTTGTTGCTTGATCAAAGCGGCGAAACGCTGGTGTAGCGCGGCCATCCGGGCGTTGAACTGGTGGCCCGCGCCAAGCGCCTCGACCAGAAAGAGGCGGGCGACCGCGCGATGCCCACCAAAGGTTTGCAGCACCGCCCGCAACGCCACCGCGCCGCGCGCGAGCGGGTCGGTCTCCGCCGCCATCGCGCGTTCGACTCGACTGAGCAGCAAGTCGGAGGCTTCGTCCAGCAGACTGAGAAAGAGCGCCTGCTTGCTGGGAAAGTGGAAGTAGACGCCGCCCTTGGAGGTGTCGGAGCGGCGCGCGATTTCGTCCACCAGCGTGTCGCCGTAACCCGCGCTGGTGAAGACATCCAGCGCGGCGTCGAGCACACGCTGCCGCCGGTTCTCGCTGCGCTCCTGCTTCCCCGGCATCGCCGCCCCCACGTCAAACCGACCGACTCGTCAGTCGGATTTTAGCATGAGTGGGGAGCTGGGGTCAACGGATAGAAATGGTCAAAGGTCAAAGGTCGAAGGTCGCTCATGAGACGTCGGTGGCGTTACACCAGCCAGCGTGTACAGACCAACCGCAGTGTTGACTACAGAGACCTTTGACCTTTGACCTTCAAACTTTCGACTTTCGGCCGCGCGCTACCGCCTGCTGTTCTCGCGGAAGAAGCCCATCAGCGCGTCGGCCGGGTCGGCATTTTCGGCGGATTCCAGGACTTCGATGAAGGTGATCCGGGTCCAGGGGTAGATTACGGCGGTCGCGCCGTCAGTGAGCGTGGGGATCGGCTTGCCGTCGCGCTTGCGCGGATTCGTCACTTTGACGAAGTTGTGCGTTGGCTCGGGCATTGCCTCGATCTCGGCCAGGAAGGGGTCTTCGTTGTGCAGGTGCATGATCACTTGCAGCGCCACGGCTCTCCTCACTCACTCTCACGCGGTTCAAGCGTGCTCGCCTGCCCGTCACCACGTCCCTGCAAGCACACTCTCCTTGCCACGTCAGAGGAGAGGCGCCGGGGATGCCGGTAGTGTCTACTCTGCTGGTGGCAGTTCGCCAGTCGCCAGGGCGTGAATCTTGCCGTCGGTTCCGCCGATCAGCAGCAGGTCGCCTGCCGGCGTCAGGGTGGCCGCGCCGGTCAGCGGCTTCCCGAGCACGTACGACCAGACCACCGCGCCGTTGGCCCGGTCGAGACAATAGACCGCGCCGTCGAGCGCGCCATAGTAGACCCGATCGGGGGTCAGGACCGCCGGCGCGGTTACCCGCCCGCCGTGCGGCACCTCCCAGACGCGCTCGCCGCTGGCGAGGTCGAGCGCCAGAAAACGGCCGCCGGTTGTGCCAACATAGGCGCAGCCGCCGTCCACCGCGGCGCTCGCCACGACCGGGCCACCCGTCTCGACTCGCCAGCGAAAGTCACCGCGCGCCAGGTCGAGGCCATAGACCGAGCCGTCGAGCGACCCACAGATCACGACACTGCCATACACGGCGGGGGAGGCGAAGATCGGCTTGCCGGTGGCGAAGCGCCAGACCTGCCGGCCGGAGTCCTGGGCCAGCGCATACAGGAAGCCGTCGTCCGACCCGATAATCGCCAGGTCGTCCGTGATCGCCGCCGAAGACCGCACCGGCCCGTAAGCGCGATAGCGCCAGAGCATCGTGCCATTCGCCGCCGCGAGGTTGTAGACGAAACTATCGTCGGACCCAATGATGATGTTGCCCTCAGCAGTGAGCTGGGGCGAGGAGCGCACGGCCATACTGGTCCGGTAGCGCCATTTGAGCCGGCCGTCCGCCAGCGCCAGCCCATAGACCGCGCCATCTTCCGCGCCAACCATGGCGAGATCATGCCAGACCGCCGGCGTCGAACAGATGCCCCGGCCGGCGGCGAATTGCCAGAGGGGCGTGCCGTCCAGCCCCACCGCGTGCAAATGCGCGTCGTACGAGCCGATAAGGAAGAGATCGCCCGCGAGCGTGCCGCCGCCGCGCACCTCGTCATGCGTGACGGCTGACCACACCAGCCGTTCGGCAGGGGCGGGCGCGTGGGCCGCCGCTGAACTGACGGCCGGCGCGACCGGCTGTTCCTCCGGGCGCACGCGCGAGGGGAGTGGCCGCGCCCGCACACCGGGCACAGGCGCTACGGCAAGTCCGCCCGTGCTCTCGGTCAATGGCCCCGATAGCGTTACCGTTGGCCGCGAGCGTAATCTGGTGCCGCCGCCCCGGCCGCGCAACAGCGCCGCTTTGAATTCCGCCGCCGTGGCATAACGATCGACAGGGCGGTAGGCCAGCGCGCGCATAATCGCCCGCTCGAAGACGGGGCTGATCCGGGTGTTGTAATCGCGCGGTGGGCGCTGGTCGAAGGTAAAGGGCGTCTCGAAACGCGGGTCAATCCGCGTCGTCAGGTGATGCAGGGTCGCGCCCAGCGCGTAAATGTCGGTGCGCGCGTCGGCAACGCCGCGATACTGCTCCGGCGGCGCATAGCCCTCGGTGCCGATCATCGTGCCGCGCTGCAATTGCTGGAAGGCCCGCGCGATCCCGAAGTCAATCAGCATCAGCGAGCGGTCGTCGCGGATCATAATGTTCGACGGCTTCAGGTCGCGGAAAATGATCGGGTCGGGTTGCTGGCCGTGCAGGTAGGCGAGTACATCGCAAATCTGCACCGCCCAATCAATCAACTCTGATTCCAGAAAACCTTCGGCGGCATTCTCCAGCAGCGTTTCCAGATTCTGACCAGGGATGAACTCCTGCACCAGATAGTGATTGCCGCCCTCCGAGAAATAGTCGAAGATTTTGGGAATCAGTGGATGCGAGAGGATCGCCAGCAGGCCCGCCTCGCGTTCGAACGCCGCCGCGCGACCCTGGCGGGTCGTCTCGTCGCCACCACCATCGAACATCTCTTTGACGGCGCAGACCCGTTCGACATTTGGAAAGCGCAAGTCGAGGGCCTTGTAGACCGTACTCATTCCGCCGGCGCCGAGCACGCCGATGATGCGGTAGCGACCTTGCAGGACCGAGCCGGCGCTGATCGGCGCGACCCGGCGGGGCGGGCGCGACGGCGCGGCGGGGCCACTCGGGCGCGGCGCATCATCGCCCGTCCCGCCCCGCCCCGCCCGCGAGACCACGTCGGCAACACGCTTCTTGAGAATCAGGGCCGGCCTCCTTTTGCCCGATCACCGGGTAGGTCATTGCCCGCCCGGAAGCTGCCGGTCCACCGTAACAGCACTTTCCCTTGTGATTATAGGGTCACGGCGCGGGCGCCGCACAGCCGGAGGACGTAGGGCAATAGTCCCAAATGCCTCAGGCTAAAGTCGTAGCCCGGCCTGGGACTGCGGGAAGGTAGTCGGGCAAGCGGGCAGACGGGCGAAAGATACCCCTGCTACACCTTCTGGCTACGGCGCAACGCGAACCCGACACCGCTACGGCGCGCAGCCTGGCGGCCTGTAGTACCGTGCTGTGGAGATCGTCTTTCACGCTACGCTCTCCATGTGGTCAGGCGACGTCGGCGACGTCGATCTCGGCCACAACGGCGGAGGGCGCCGGAATCGGATCGCCATCAGCGCGCATTGCGGCCAGATGCACTTCGATCGCCTCGTGCATCAAGGTGATGGTTTCCTCGACCGTGGCGCCCGTGGCGACACAGCCAGGCAGATCGGGAACATAGGCGCCGTAGTTGTGCGGCGCCCGTTCGATCACAATGGCGTACTTCATCGTGTTGCTCCTTTGGTGGCGATAAGCAAGTCTAGCGCCAGCCCGCTTGCCGCTGGATGCTGAGCCACTGATCAGGGTCAGGTCGTCACTCGGCTTGCCCGCCACTGTCACCTTGCCCGGTTTCACCGGGTGCTTGTACTGCTGATGGCTCCCTTCCTGGGAAACAAGATACCACCCATCGGCCAGCAGGCGCGTGATGGCTTCGCGAACCTTGACCACCGGCATTGTCGTACTCCTCATTCTACCATCCGTACCCTCTCACTGGCCTACCGATTGGCGTTACCCACTTTGAGCGTGGAGAAGAGGAGCGGCAGAAAAATGCCGCTGAGCGAGGCGGTAGGGTGGCGCCAACGAGTGGGTTTCGGTCTGCACCACGCGTGATTTCTGGCGCAGTGCTGAGGAAAACCTCTGCCCGCCTTCGCACGCATACGCCACAGGCTCAGCGCTCCAGGATCACCGGCAGGCCGGTTTCGTCGTCGAGCGGCCAGTTGGGGTCGTGCGTGAGGATGTCGTACCCATCCGTGCGAGCCAGGATCGTTTCCTCGGTCTTCGTGCCGGCGATGGAGGGGTTCCAGGCGAACGCCTGGTCGGGCATGACCGCACCGGCGGACTGGTCCGTGACGCGGGTATCGCGGCCGGCATAGCCGGTCGAGCCGCCCTGGTGATGGCGCGCCGGTTCATCAGGATAGCCTTCAGTGGCGTAGGCGGGCAACAGTGTCTCAGTAAAGATGGTCGCCAGCGGCGTGCCGGGGCGCGTGGCCTCGTGCAGCCGCCGCGCGATGCGGCGTGTCGCCGCGCTCTTCGCGCGCAGTTCGTCCGGCAACGGACCAAAATGGACGAGCCTGGTCAGGCAGGCGGTCAGCCCCCACTTGCGGGCGCAGAAGACGATCATCGCGTAGCGTTCAAGGCGCGCGTCACCGTACAACCCGTGCCGGTCCACCCACATCCGGCCATCGCAGGTCACGATCGGCACGGCGTTGGTGATGCCCAGCGTCAAGAGACGCTGCTCCGCCGCCGCGACGATCGCCGCTTCGCGCCACCCCGGCGCCAGCGCCAGACAGACCTCGCGCGCGATGTGCGCCGCCTGCGCGCAGAGCCAGCGATAGCGCACCAGTTCGCGTTGGGTCAGACTGGCGCGGAGGTCGGTGATCGCCGGCCCCAGATACCGTGCGCCCGGCAGGGCAACCAGCGCCGGGTCGTACAGGTCGTAGCCGACAGCCGCGCCCGCGCCGCAGACCTCGGCGACGGCCGCCGCAAGGTCACTGCGCCGCCAGTCCTGCGCCAGCTGTACAAACGGCAGCCCGGTGAACTCATCGCGCGCCAGGCGGGGAAACTCGATATTCTCACCGTGGAGGTACACCGTATCGCGTGTGACGATCAGGGCCGCGACGCCGCGCTCGGTTTCCTGCCAGATTCGAGTACGCCCGCCGGTCACGCCGGCGAGCTCGGCGCCGTCGTCCGGCCCACAGCTCAGCCAGGCGCAATTCGCCTCGCTCGCCAGCACGAGGCCCGCCAGCTCATGCGCGTCGAGCAACCTATGCAGCCGGTCCAGTTTGATCGCGAATTCGTCGGCTTTGTTCATCACC
>DASUBC010000509.1:0-3614 GCA_035763465.1 Thermomicrobiales bacterium | reverse complement strand
GATGGCTATCTGGACGTGCTCGCGCAAACGGCGGCGGGCGCGGTCGCGCAGGCGGCGGCGCGGCTGGAGCCAGTCGTGCTGACGTATGCCTGCGGGCACGAAGCGACCGTGGGGAGAAACCGGCGCGTGCCGGGCGGCGTGCTTGACCCCGCCGTGCCGGTGCTGCGCTGCCAGCGCCCAGACGGCACGGTGGCCGCGCTGCTGGTGAACTACGCCTGCCATCCAGTGACGCTGGGACCGGACAACCTGCTCACCACCGCCGATTATCCCGGCTACGTCGTCCGCACGCTGGAGGCGATTTATCCCGGCGCGCTGGCGCTCTTCGCAACCGGCTGCTGCGGCCAGATCAATACCGGTCACACCGCGCGCGACGGCACAATCGGACGCGGCCTGGCCTGGCGTACCTATGGCGAGGCCGAACGACTCGGCCGCACAGTCGCGGCAGCAGCGACCCAGGCCGCTGAGCAGGCCGCGCGCGAGGCCGCCGCGCTGCCGATCGCGTCGCCGCCGATCCATACTGTGCCGGTGCAGGTTGCGCGGCGTACCGTCGCCATGCCGCTGCTACCAGTGGCTTCGGCGGCGGAAATCGCGGCACAGATGGCAAACTGGGAAGCCGAGCGCGCACGGTTGGTGCGCGACGGTGGTGCAGCCGGCGAAATTGGGCAGTACACTGTCTGGCTGGAATGGGCCGATGCGCTCCTGGCCAGACAACTGCCGGCGGCGGTCGAAGCCGAGGTGCAGGTCATCACGCTGGGCGAGGTCGTGCTGGTGCTGCTGCCAGGAGAGATGTTCGTCGAGTTCGGGCTGGCGATCAAAGAACGCGCCGCGCCCCGCCCGGTCATCACGCTCGCCTACGCCAACGGCACGCCCGGCTACATCCCGCACCGCTCGGCTTATCCCGAGGGCGGCTATGAGGTGGAGGAAGCCTATCGCTACTATGGCTACCCGGCCTGCTTTGCCCCGGAGGCCGGCGAGACGCTGGTCGAGGCGGCGCTGGAATTACTCGATTGATGGTTGCAAGTAGCAGGTTCCAGGTTGCAGGTTCTTTAGCAGCAAGGCACTGCTTTTCCCAGAGACAACTTGTAACTTGTAACCTGGAACCTGCTACTCTCGGAGGAGACCAATGGCTCAAACAACCGCAATCCCCGTTCTGACAACCCAGGTGGACCAGCTGGCGGTGCGCATCTATGCTGACCGCACGGCGATGGGCGCGGCGGCGGGCGCGGACGTGGTCGCGGCGCTACGCGAGCGGCTGGCGCGGCAGGAGCGCGTGCGAATGATTTTCGCCGCCGCGCCGTCACAGAACGAGACGCTGGCGGCGCTCGGCGCGGCCGAAGGCATTGACTGGTCGCGCGTGACGGCGCTGCACATGGACGAATATCTCGGCTTGCCCGCCGGCGCGCCGGAACGCTTCGGCAGCTACCTGCGCGAGCATCTCTTCGACCGTGTGCGGCCCGGCGAGGTCGCCTTCATCGCCCCGCAGGAGATCGCCGACGATGACGACGCGGCGGCGGAGGCGGAGTGCGCGCGCTACGCCGCGCTCGTGCGGGCCGCGCCGGTTGACATCGTCTGCCTCGGCATCGGCGAGAACGGGCACATCGCGTTCAACGATCCGCCGGTCGCCGATTTCACCGACCCGGCGATCATTAAGCCGGTCGAACTCGACGCCGCCTGCCGGCAGCAGCAGGTCAACGACGGCTGCTTCCCGAACCTGGCCGCCGTGCCGCGTCGCGCGCTGACGCTGACGATTCCGGCGCTCTGCTCCGGCGCGCAACTCTTCTGCTCGGTGCCCGGTCCGACGAAGCGCGCGGCGATCCGCGCGACGCTGACCGGCCCGATCGCGACGACCTGTCCGGCTTCGATCTTGCGCCGCCACCCCGCCTGCATCCTCTACACCGACGCGGCGGGCTACGGCGACGTGGCGGCGCTGTAAGTGAGCGCGCCGCTCATGGTCACCGGCCGTCTGGTCACGACCGGTGCTCCGGTCCAGTTGACGCTGGATGGCGGCCGGATCGCGGCCAGCGCGCCGCTGCCCGCCAGCCAGGAGGAGACGCTGCCCTGGCTTGGGCCGGGCCTGGTGGATCTCCAGGTCAACGGCTACGCCGGCCTTGACTTCAATCAACCGCCGCTGGCCGGCGATCTGGTCGCGCGGCTGACGCAGGCGCTCTGGCAGGAGGGCGTCACCGCCTACCTGCCGACTATCATCACCAATAGCGATGACGCCATCGGCGACAGTATGCAGGCGATTGCCGCCGCGCGGGCCAGCGACCCGCTGCTGGCCGCGACGGTCGCAGGCATCCACCTGGAAGGACCGTTCATCTCGCCGGAGGACGGGCCGCGCGGCGCGCACGCTCGCGCCTGGGTGCGCCCGCCCGACTGGGCGCGTTTCCAGCGCTGGCAGGACGCGGCGGATGGCGCGATCCGGCTGGTGACGCTCTCGCCCGAATGGCCGGACGCGCCGGACTTCATTGCGCGCTGCGTCGCCAGCGGCGTGGCCGTGGCGATCGGCCACACCGCCGCCACGACCGAGCAGATTGACGCGGCGGTCGCGGCAGGCGCACGGCTCTCCACCCACTTCGGGAACGGCGCGCATCCGCTGCTGCCGCGCCACCCCAACTACCTGTGGGCGCAACTGGCGCGCGACGAACTCGCCGCCTCGCTGATCGGCGATGGCTGGCACCTGCCGGATGCCGTGCTAAAAGTCGTCATGCGCGTGAAGGGCGACGGCGCGCTGCTCGTCAGCGATACCGCCGCGCTCGCCGGTCTGCCGCCGGGCGAGTACAGCACGCCGGTCGGCGGCCGGGTGACGCTGACGGCCGATGGGCGGTTGGTGCTGGCGGACGACCCGCGCCTGCTGGCGGGATCGGTCTGCCCGCTGCGCGGCGCGGTCGCCCAGCTGGCGCGGCGCGGCCTGGCCGACCTGCCCACCGCCTGGGCGATGGCCTCCACCCGGCCCGCGCGCTTCCTCGGACTGCCGGCCAGTGCGGGGCTGGCTGTCGGCGCTCCCGCCGATCTGGTGCTCTTCACCTGGGATGGCGACGCGATCGCGGTCCAACGCACCTATAAAGCAGGGCAGATCGTCTACGAGAGCGCGGCCTGATGGCATGGACAGTGCGCGGCTGTGGTGGTCAGCTGCATCTCGGCGCACCGTGCGGCCAGCGTATCTAGCGGGCGACTGAGGAGGTCATAATGACAATCCGGCTCGGCATCGCCGGTGTGCGGCACGGGCATGTGCAGTACCTTTTCGATACGGCAGCGCAGCGGCCCGACCTCGTGCAGATCGTCGCGCTGGCCGAAGACGACCCGGCCTTGCGCGAGCAATACGCCGCGCGTCTCAATCCTGTCGCCCATCACTACGCGAACTACCACGAGATGATCGCGCACGAAGACCTCGACGTGGTCGGCGTCGCGGCGGTCAACAACGAGCGCGGGCGAATCGTCTGCGATAGCCTGGCCGCCGGCCTGCACGTCATCGCCGACAAGCCGCTCTGCACGACGCTGGACGACCTGGCGGCGATTGAAGCAGCCTGGCGGCGCGGCGACCGGCTGCTCTCCGTCATGCTTGAAAAGCGCCTCTGGTCGCCGACGCTGGCGGCGCGCGACCTGCTGGCGGC
>DASUBC010000508.1:0-6232 GCA_035763465.1 Thermomicrobiales bacterium | reverse complement strand
TGGTCAGGCGGTTCACCACGGCTGTTTGCCGCTACTCATGAAGCGCGTCCGGGTTCTCTGGCGGTATCTGGTCGTTGTCGTGCTCCTCGGTGGCATCATGGCTGGCGCGCTGAGCATCATGGCCTTCCACGATCCGGCGTCGCGCGACGGTAACCCCGGCGCGACCGCCGGCACGCGGCCGGCGCAAGCGCCCAGCGACACCGTGCCACCAACCATGCTGCCTACGGTCAGTGCGGTGGCACAGAGAGCGTCTAGCCCGCGACCGGCTTCCCCGGCCGCCGCGCCGGCGTCGCCGTTCGCCGTGCCGCCGCCAACGCCAGCGGCGCCAGGCAGCGCCACCCCGGCCAGCGCCACTGCTGGCGCCGGACCGGACTGCGTAGACCAGGCCGTCACCAGCCTCGCGCCAGCCGGCGCTCCGCCGGCTCCGTCATCCTCGCGCGTCGAATCGTGCCAGTTCATGAGCGTCACGCTGGGGCGGACGATGCCCTATCTCATCTTCCTCCCACCGGGCTATGACGCCAGCCCGGCCGCGCGCTACCCGGTCCTCTACATGCTGCACGGCGTCGGCACCGGCCAGGGCGGCTCCGATACGGAGTGGGACCAGGATGGGTTACTGGCAAGCGGCGACCAGCTCATGCGCGCGGGGGCGATCCCGCCTTTTCTGATTGTGCTGCCCCAGGGCGATGAGAGTTTCTGGGTCAACCAGGCGAATGGCGGGCCGCAGTGGGGCGACTACACCGCGCACGATGTCGTCAACGAGATTGACCAGCACTTTCGCACCGTGCCGGACCGCGCGCACCGGGCCATCGGCGGCCTCTCGATGGGCGCGGACGGCGCGCTGCAACTCGCCTTGAACTACCCCGATGTGTTCAGTATTGCTGGGGCGGATAGCCCCACGCTGCGGCCGTACAACGAAATGCCGCCGTTCTATGGCGACGAAGCCTACTTCGACGCGCACGACCCCGTGCCGCTCGTCCGCGACCATCCGGACATCGCGAAGACGCTGCATCTGTGGCTGGACATCGGCGCGGACGACCCCTGGCTGCCATCTGCCGACGCCTTCCACCAGCAATTGCTGCAAGAAGGCATCCCGCACGAGTGGCACGTCTGGCCGGGCACACACGGTAACGACTACTGGATCGCCCATCTGACGGATTACCTGGACTTCTACGGCCAGGCGCTGGCGCCATGCGAAGGATGCGCCGGGCACTGAAGCCGGCGCACGGGAAGGAGCGAACCCTGTGGAGAATGCTTTGCACCAGGCGCTGGTCCGGTGGGCGGCTGCGCGGCCGGAGCAGCCATTCGTCATCGCGGCGGAGACCGGCGAGGTCTTGACCTATGGCGAATGTCTCGCGGCGGTCCAGGCGCTGCGCGAGCGTCTCGGCCCTGCGCCGCGCCACATCGCGCTCACCCTGCCCGGCGGCATCGCCAGCGCGGTCGTCTGGCTCGCCGCCCTGACCGGCGGGCACCTGCTCGTGCCGCTGTCCCCAACGGCGGCGGAACCCGAGAAAGAGCGCGCGGCGCGGCGCTACGCGCCCGACCTGCTCATCGTGGAGCAGCCGGCGGAAGCGTACGGCTTCGGCTGCCCCGACGCCGCCATACTGACCCGGTGGGACTGCGAGCGCATTATCGCGCAGGTGGCAGACGTGGCTGGCGAACTCTGGCCGGCGGCGCCTGGGCGTGTGGCCCTGACGACATCGGGCACTACGGGCGAACCGAAAGGAGTAATCCTGGCGGAACCGCAAATCGCCTGGGCGGCCGGCCAGATTGGGCTGAGCCACCGGCTGACGCCGGCCGACCGCGGCCTGACCGCTCTGCCGTTCTGTCACGTCAACGCGCCGGTAGTCAGCCTGTGCGCCTCGCTGCTGGCCGGCAGCACGGTGGTAGTCGCCGCGCATTTCAGTCGCGGGCAGTTCTGGTCGTGGGTGGAGCGGTACCAGATCACCTGGGCCAGCATCGTGCCGACCATCGTGGCGGCGCTGCTCGATACGGCGAAGCCCGCTTTCCTGCCCGGTGCGCTGCGCTTCGTCCGGACCGCCTCGGCGCCGCTGCCGGCCATGCGCGCACGGGCCTTTGAAGCCCGGTTCGGCGTGCCGGTTGTCGAGACCTACGGGCTATCCGAGGCCGCCAGCACGGTCGCGGCCAATCCTGTACCGCCAGGTACACACAAGCCGGGGTCGGTGGGGCTGCCGGTCGGCGTGGCGCTCCGCGTCTGCCAGCCCCGCGCCGGCGCCGGACCGGCGGCATTGCGCGACGTGTCGCCGGGCGCCAGCGGCGAAATCTGCGTGCGGGGGCCGGGGCTGATCCACGAGTACCTGGGCGGCGCGGGCAGCGAGTCGTTCCAGGATGGCTGGTTCCGCACCGGCGACCTGGGGCGGCTGGACGAGGACGGCTATCTCTTCATCACCGGCCGCCTGCGCGAGGTCATCAACCGGGGCGGCGAGACGATTGCGCCGCGCGAGATCGAAGAAACGCTCCTTGCCCACCCCGCCGTGCGCGACGTCGCGGTGATCGGCCGGCCCGACCGCCACTACGGCGAGGTGGTAGTGGCCTGTGTCGTCGCCCGCGCTGGCGATGCGGTGGAATCCGAGGACTTCGCACGTTCGCTGCATCAGTTCGCGGCTGAACGGCTCAGTCCGCACAAAGTACCCGTTGACTTCGTCCTGTTCGACGCGCTCCCCCGTAACCCGAACGGGAAACTCAATCGCCAGCGTTTGCAGGCGCAGGAGCTCCAGTATGCCGGCGACTAGCGCGCCTGAGCCAGCTACTGCGGTCGTGGCTGGCAGGCAGTCGCGGCCCCATATCTACGAGATGGACCCGTTGCGGATTGTGACGGCGCTCGTCGTCGTCGCCGTGCATGTGCTGGCGTTCGTGGACCTCCGCTCCCAGACTCCGCTGACAGTCCAGTTGCAAAACGCCGCGCTCGCCGCGACACACTTCACGCGCGCCGTCTTCATGTTTGTGACGGCGTTCACGCTCACCTACGTCTATTACGGCAAGCCCTTTCCCCTGAAGCGCTTCTGGTCTCGTCGCAGCATCGGCGTGCTGCTGCCGTACTGTCTCTGGAGCGCCGCCTACGCCTGGCTCAATACGCCCCATACGTCGCCGGTGCAGTTCAGCAAAGTGCTGGCCGCGGACCTCGTCACCGGCAACGCCTCCTACCAGCTCTACTATATTCTGCTGACCCTCCAGTTCTACCTCCTGTTGCCGCTCTTCCTGTTCTTCCTGCGCTATGCGGCGCGCTGGCCGTGGCCGGTGCTGGCCGGCAGTTTCGCGCTCCAGTGGCTCATGCTCTACGCCGATTATCAATACATCCAGCGCGGGGTGGTGGCGACTTCCGGTCTGGCGGCGACACTGGCGCAGTACCGGGGGAGTTGCGCGTTGTACTACCCCTTCTATTTTGTCCTGGGCGGCCTGGCAGCGGTCTACCTGCCCCGCGTCCGCCCGGTATTGCTGCGGTATGGCTGGTGGACGCTGGCCGGCTTCGTCGTGGCGCTGGCCGCGATATGGGGCAACTTCATGTTCCAGGTACGGGCCAATCAGCAGCCCGTGGATTATGCCGTCTCCATTTTGCAGCCGATAATGTTGTTCTACAGCGTTGCGGTCATCCTGTTCCTGTGCTGGCTCGCCAGCCTGTGGGCCAGGCGAGCCGATGCGACAGGTACACCGCGCGGCTATCGGTACTGGCGGCCCTTGTCGGATGCCTCCTTCGGCGTGTATCTTATCCATGCAGCTATCCTGGCGGTGGTCTTGCAACGGGTGGCGCCTGTGCTACCGCTCGTGTGGCCTGGGGCATTGCGCGCCTTCGTTGTCTGGGTGCTCGCGGCGGCTGGCGCCACGGCGCTCAGTGTGACCTTCGCCAGTTTGCCGATCCTGAGCCGTCTCGTGGGGCGCTCGCGGCCGTTGCCGCGCGGCCTCATGGCGCGGACCTGGCTGGCGCCCTGGATTGCTCGGCTGCCGGCAGCCAAACCGTAATCGCGCGCGGCGCTATTGCCGCGTGGAGCCGAAAAACGCATGGGGAAATCGTCCTGGCCCGGCCGAATTGGCCGCGCCTGTGTTCTGCTTGTGGCCTTGTTCAGTGTAGCGATCGAACTGGGCGCGGCGCGCGGGCCTGTCGCGGCGCCCGCGCTGCCTGACGCGGCAGCGGCAATCGCGCGTCCGGACGCGCGCGTCCAGGCGACACCAGTCGCCGCGCGGGCGGCGGCGCCCACCAGGAGCGGCGCCATGAGCAGCTACGTCCGTCGCGTCTACACCGACCCGACTGGCGAGACGCTCACCTACTATCTCCACGTCCCACATAACTACGATCCCGGCCAGAAATATCCCCTGGTGCTGCTGCTCCACGGTGGCGGCGAGCGCGCGCGCACCGAGAACACACCGGCGCAGAACGAGGCGCTGCTGCTTGACCATACCTACGCGCGGGTGTGGGCCGCCGGAGACGGCAGCCTCTCGGCATCCGGCGTGCAGACCCGCTGGCCGAGTTTCATCGTCGTGCCGCAACTGCTCTATCCCAACCAGTGGGTCAACGTGCCGCCGAAGGACGGCACGTATAGCCAGCCAGCGCAGCCGAGCGCATCGCTGCGGATGGCGAAAGCCATCGTGGACGACTTGCAGCGCGAGTACACCGGCATTGACGCGAATCGCCTCTATCTCACCGGTCTCTCGCAGGGCGGCTACGGTACCTGGGACGCCCTGGAACGCTGGCCGCACTACTTCGCCGCCGCCGCGCCGATCTGCGGCGCGGGCGACCCGACGAAAGCGAGCCTGCTGATTACCATCCCGATCTGGGCTTTCCACGGCGCCCAGGACCCGATCGTCCCCGTGGCGGGGTCGCGCGATATGATTCGCGCGCTTGACGCCGCCGGCGGACACCCCCGCTACACCGAATACCCAGAAGGCGTGCACAACGTCTGGGATCTGGTGTACACGCCGGCGAACGCGTCCGCGCCCTCCGCCGATTTCTTGTCCTGGCTCTTCGCGCAGCGGCGCTCCCTTCCCGCGACACCCGCCAGCCGCGCGGGTATTGCGCGCTGAGGGCGGCCCGCACGGCTCCCCAATGCTGGCGGGCCGTCACCGCGATTCGCGGATTTCCTCGTCCCCATGTACCATTGCCGCTAGCGGATATTCGAAGTCGCCCGCACACCAGAAAGGCAGGCGGATGACGGTTGCTATCGCCCCCTACCAGCCGGAACAGGCGCCGGCGCTGATCGCCATCTGGAATCGCGCGCTGGGCGAGCGGTTTCCGCTGACCGAGCGCCTCTGGCGGCAGAATGTTGACGGCGACCCGAACTACGCGCCGGGCGATGGCCTGGTAGCGCGGCGCGCGGACGGAACGATCGTGGGTTTTGTTATCACGCGTGTCTTTCGGCAGCTTGCCAGCAACCCCGACATGGCGACCTATCGCGCGCTGGGCTGGCTGGTCGCACTCGCGGTCGCGCCGGAGGAGGCGGGGCACGGCATCGGCAGCGAGCTGCTGGCGGCGGCGGAAGCACGACTACGTGAGGAGGGCGCGACGGCGTGTGACGCCGGCGGCAGCGTGGGCCATCTGCTACCGGGGCCGCCGCTGGCGAACGCCCGCGCGCTCCGCTTCTGGGAACGGCATGGCTATCAACCGGAACACGCAGTCTACGACCTGCAACGCAACTTGCGCGACTGGGTCGCGCCGCCCGTGCCGGATGCTGTGCAGCGGGGCGAGTGGCGGTTGGGTCCGGCGCGACCGGGGCAGGAGGCCGCGATCCTCGACTTCCTGGGCCGCGCCTTTCCGGGGCGCTGGCGCTATGCCACCGCCACCGCCTTCGCGCATGGCGTCCCCGCTGGCGATGTCGTCGTGCTGGAAGATCGGGGCGGCACGGTGCAGGGCTTCCTGGCCTTGTGGGACTGGCGCAGCCCGGTCCTCGGGCCGTCCAGCCACTGGTTTCCGGTGCTCGGCGAGCAGTTCGGTGGTATTGGCCCGCTCGGCATTGCGCGCGAGGTGCGCGGGCAGGGGCTGGGCCTGGCGCTGGTCGCCGCCGGGGCGCGCGAATTGCAGGCGCGTGGCGTCGCCGAATGTACGATTGACTGGACTGGCCTGACCGGCTTCTACGGCCGGCTCGGCTTTCAGACGACTGACGGCTACTGGCGCTGCACGCCGAAAACGCTTACGAGTCGGGCAGTCGGGCAGTCGGGCGGTCGGGCAGTGGACTTGGGATAGCACTGCGCCAGTAGATCAGCACGGTGCTGAGGAGAACCCACT
>DASUBC010000507.1:0-16621 GCA_035763465.1 Thermomicrobiales bacterium | reverse complement strand
TACGAATCGCGCTACACGCTTTATCTGCTGCCGTGGGGCGCGCTGCTCGCCGCCGCCGGCCTCTGCTGGCTGGCCGACCGGCTCGCCGCCGCGCGCGGTCAGGCGCGTGCCACACTGGTGTTGATCACCGCGCTGGCCGTCATCCTCGCGCCACAGGCGGCGACGCTCGCCGACAACTGGCGGAGCGACCTGCGGACCCCCTCCTCGGTCGTCGTCGCGGATTGGATCCATGCGAACACACCTACCGATGCGATCATCATGACGCGCAACCCCTGGGAACTGTCGTTCCACAGCGAGCGCCAGGCGGTGATGATTCCGACCGACAACCTCGCGACGATCGAAGCGATCGCGCGCCAGTATCACGTCACCTACCTGCAACTCGACCACCTGAACTCCGCCGCCTACCGCCGCGCCGCGCTCGGCCCACTCTACGCCGGCCCCGAGAACTGGCAGGGCTTTCAGAAGGTCTACGACCAGCGAGGCGACGACGGCGAAGGTCTGCTCGTCTACACCTTCCCCGACATCGGACGCTAGCCCGATGACCTGCGACTTTCGACCTTCGACCTTCGACCGTCCCTTGCGAATCGCCATGCTCGCAACCTCCTACCCGCTCTTTTCCGGCGACACCACCGCGCCCTTCATCGAGGAGTTGGCGGCGGGCATTGCGGCGCTGGGCCACGAGGTGCATGTCGCGCTGCCGACGCATCCGGCCTGGCGGCGCGGCGCTTGTGAGCGCGGCGTCCGGCTACACCCGTTCGCTTACGCGCCCGGCCTGCGGCCGTTGCAAGTGTGGGGCTATGCGTCGTCGCTGGCCGGCGATGTCGGCGTTAAGGGCGCGGCCTACGCCGCCGCGCCGCTCGCGCTGGCCGCCTCCACCGGCGCGCTGCTGGCCCTGGCGCGTCGTGTGCGGCCCGACCTGCTCGTCGCGCACTGGGCCATTCCCAACGGGCCGCCGGCCGCTGCGGTCGCGCGGCTGACGCGCCTGCCGCTTGCCATCTCGCTGCACGGCTCGGACATCTACCTGGCCGAGCGCAAGGCCGCCATCGGGCGCGCGGCGCGCGGCGCGTTCCGCACCGCCGACGCCGTCACCGCGTGCAGTCCCGACCTCGCCGCCCGCGCCGCGCGCCTCGGCGCCGACCCAACGCTGATGACGACGATTCCCTACGGCGTGGATCATCAGGCGTTTCGGCCAGCTACACCAGACGAACGCGCCGCTGTGCGCGCCGACCTGGGCCTGCGCGATGGCGAGCGATTGGTGCTGGCCGGCGGGCGGCTGGTTCACAAGAAAGGGTTGGATGTCGCACTCGACGCCTTCGCGGCGCTCGATCCGGCGACGCGCGCCGGCGCTCGGCTGGTCATCTTCGGCTACGGCGATCTGGATGCGGTGCTCAAAGCGCAGGCGGCGGCGCTGGGCCTGGGCGCACGGGCGCTCTTCACCGGCAAGGTGGCGCGCGAGCGCATCCCCGCGCTCTTCGGCGCGGCCGACCTCTTTCTGCTGCCTTCGGTGCATGACCACGCGGGCAACGTGGATGGCCTGCCGAACACGCTGCTCGAAGCGATGGCCTGCGGCCTACCGATCGTCGCCTCCAATGTCGTCGGCGTGCCGCTGGTCATTGACGATGGCGTGCATGGTCTGCTCGTGCCGGAGCGCGACCCGGCGACGCTTGCGCGGGCGATCGGCGCGCTGCTGGGCGACCAGGCTCGCGCCACCGTACTCGGGCAAGCCGCGCGTAGCCGTGTGGAGCGCGAATTGACCTGGCCCCATAGCGCGCGTCGCTACCTCGCAGCGTATGAAAGCGCCATCGCGCGCTATGGCTATCGCCACGGCTGCGCCGGCAGGGAAACGAACGATGCGCGGGCCTGACGCCACGCTGAGCGCGCCAGCCGCGCTCCCGACTGTGCCGGCGTCTGTCAAGCATCCACACCAGGAGAGCGCCTGGACGCTGATGCGGACATTGCTAGCCGATCGCTGGCTGCCGGCGATCCTGGTGATTGGCGTCGTGCTGCGCCTGGTGGCGCTCTGGCTGGGGCCGCACCCCAACTGGCTCGGCGACGAGCGCGAGTATTACTCCGCCGCCGCGATCCTGGCCGATGGGCGCGGTTTCACCTTCATTGACCAGAGCGTCTGGGTCCGGCCGCCCCTCTACATCGTGCTACTCGCGGCGCTCTTTCGGCTCTTCGGCACGGGACTGGCCGCCATCTTCGTCGTGCAGACCTTGCTCGGTCTCGGCACGATCGCGCTCACGTATGCGCTCGGGTTGCTCTTCTACGAGCGGCGCGCGGTTGCGCGGCTGGCGGCGCTGTTCGCCGCGCTCTACCTGCCCTTCGCCGTCTATGCCCGGCTCCTGCTGTCTGAGACGGTTTTCACCTTCCTGTTTCTGCTCGCGTTTGTCGCGCTGACGCTGCACGCGCGGCGGCGGGGCACCCGCGCGCGGGTCGGGTGGCCGCTGGTGATGGCCGGCGGCGCGTTCGGCGCGGCGATTCTCACGCGCGGCATCGCGCTACCCTTCCTCGCCGCGATCCCGCTCTGGCTGCTCACCGTGCGCCAGGACGGCCGGCGCTTGCCGCTGCGCGTGGTCGCGGCGCAGAGCGCACTGGTGATCGCCATCGCTGTCGCGCTCATCGCGCCCTGGACGCTGCGGAACGCTCTCGCCTACGGGCGGCTGATCCCCGTGGACACCACCGGCGGCTACAACTTCTGGCTCGGCGCGCTCGACGGCAAGGACAGCGCCCGGCTCGACGCGGCGCTCCTGGCAATTCCCAACCAGGGCGACCGGCAGTCTACCGCCTATGCGAACGGCTGGGCCATCGTCCGGCACGACCCCGCCGGTTACCTGGCGAAAAGTATTAAGGAGGCCGGCGACCTCTGGCGGATCAACTTCGGCGCGTACGAGCGGCTGACGCGCGGTTACGGCCTCGGACGAGTGCCGACGCCCTGGCTGGCGCTGACCTTCGTGCTCGACGATCTGCTCTACATCATCGCGCTGCCGCTCGCCATTCTCGGCTGGACGCGCACGCCACACGCGGAGGACCGCTGGCTCGTGGGCCTCTGGATCGGCTGGAGCGCACTCACGGGCGCGGTCTTCTTCGCGATCACCCGCTTTCGTTTCCCGCTGATGCCTTTCATCCTGCTCTTCGCCGCGCGGGGCGCGCTTGCGCTGCCGGAGTGGTGGCGCGCGACGTGGCGCGGCGGCTGGCGCCGTCCGGCGCGCTGGCTGCTCCCCATCGCCGTCGCGGGGCTGCTGCTCGCGCTGGCGGCCGGTAGCTGCGAACCGGCGCAATATCTGATTGGCGCGCGGCGCGCGGCGGACAACGCCCGGCTAGAGCGCGGCTACGCGCTGCTGGCGGGGCGCCAGCCGCAGGCCGCGCTGGCGGAGTTCGCGCGCCTGCCCGCCGACTTCTACGCCCGGCCAACCGCCATCGCGACCGCGTATCACCTGCTCGGCCAGGACGACCGCGCGCTCGCGACGCTCGACGACCAGCAGGATTCGCTTGGCGCAACGCTGGCACGCGGCGACATCCTGCGGGCGCGCGGCGACACAGCTGGGGCGCTGGAGGCGCTGAACTACCGTGAGGTGCGGATCGCCAGCCCGACCGACCAGGCGTGGGACCACCTCTTTCCCACGCCACAGTCACGACTGGACGTTGGCGATGGCCTCGACCTCGGCCTCGTGCGCGGCGTCAACCTGGACGAGCGCGACCGCGACGGCACGACCTACCGCTGGACGGAAGACCACGCGGAGTTGCGCCTCGCCTTGCCCGCGAACAGCGACGGCCACGTTACCCTGCGCCTGCGCCTGAAGAATTATCGCCCGGCCGGCGCGCTGCCGCCGGTGCGCGTCAGCGTCAATGGCCGCGCAATCGGCACGGTGCGGCCGACCGGCGACTGGCAGGTCTACACACTGCCTGTGACTCTCGCGCCAGGCACGACAACCATCGTCATCGCCCTCGACACACCAACGTTTGTGCCAGGCTACGCCGACCAGCGCCAGTTCGGCGTGATGCTCGACTGGGCCGAGATCGTTCAGCGCGGGGCCGCGCGATGAGCCGTCCGGTTCGCTGGATCGCCCCGGCGCTACTCGCCCTCGCGCTGCTGCCATTGCTCGCGAAAGTACCCGCCACGATCGGCTTTGAGCGCGCCATCCTGACCTACCCCTTCCAGGTGGACGACAGCGAGGGCGTCATCCTCGCCGAAGCCCAGTGGCTGGCGCGCGGCGTTGACCCTTACCAGCCTGCGCGGCCCGACTTCTTCACCGCCGCACCCTACACACCGATCTTCCTCCTGCTCAACGCCGCCGCGTTCGCCGCCGGGCCATTCACCTTCAAGGTGGGCCGGGGCATCGCGCTGCTCGCCACGCTCGCCTTCGCGACCGGTGTCGGCGCGCTCGCCGGCTGGCGCACGCGCAAGGCGCTGCTCGCGCTCTGGGCGGCGCTCGCCGTGCTGACGCTCGATCTCGTCGCCGTCTGGGCGGTGCGCGCCCGGCCAGACCACCTGGCGCTCGCCTGCAACCTTGCGGGGCTTGCCGCTATCTGGGTCCACTGGCCCGCGCCGGCCGCCGCGAAGGAGCGCCGCCCACGCGACTGGCCCCTGCTCGGCCTGGCCGTGGGCTGCTTCGCGCTCGGATTCTTCACCAAGCAGACTCTGCTCGCCGCGCCCGCCGCCGCCGGCCTCTATCTGCTCGTGGCTCGCCCACGCCTCGGCCTCACGTTCGGCGCGCTCTACGCCGGCGCGGTGCTCATCCCCTTCCTCCTGATCGATCTCGTCACGCGCGGCGGCTTCTACCAGCACATCGTCGCGTTCCACAGTTCCTGGTCGGCCGCCGACTACCGCCACCTGGCGGAACCATTCGCCCGCCGCTACTGGCCGCTGCTGCTGGGCGCGGCGCTGCTGCCAATCACAGTGCTGCTGACTGCTCGCGGACGCGCCGCCCTGCGCGCCGACCGCGACTTGCTGCCGGCGCTGTATCTCGCCTCCGCCGCGCTCGGCAGTTTGGGCGCGGGCACGCACGGCGGCAATCACAATCACTTCGTCGAAACCCTGGTCGTGGCCGTACTCTGCGCCGCGCTGCTGGCGAATCGTCTCCTGGAAGCCCCCCGGCCGTGGACACACCTGGTTGGCGTGGTCGTGCCGGTGCTGCTATCGCTGGCGCTGTTGAATGAAGCCCATGTCGGCGTAACGGGCTGGCTGGCGCGCGACTTCCGTGCGCCGCTCCCCGCCGAGCGCGCGGGCTGGGCGCAGGTCGCCTCCTTCGTTACGAATGACCCCGGCCCGGTCTACAGCGACAACGTCGGCCTGCTCCTGGTAGCTGGGAAGGACGTGTACTACACTGATCCCTTCACGCTGGCCTATGCGGTCAACACGGGGCAGTGGGATGATCGGGCGCTGGTGGCACGCGTCATGCGGGGGGACTTCAGCCTGATTGCGTTACGCTACGATCTCTTCGACCAGGACGCGGCCAAGGGTCCACCGACCGATATGACGCCCGCGCTCTACAACGCGATTCGGGCACGCTACCGGGTCGTTCAACGTAACGTCATGGTGCTCTACGTACCACTCGAACGCGGAAATCGGAACGCGGAACGCGGAATTAAGGCTGGACTAGCGCCATAGCAAACGACTGGTATGGCGCCGACGAGAGTTAATTCCGCGTTCCGCGCTTCCCGTTCCACGTTCAGATGGGGGATGGACGTACAGCAAAAATGTAGTACCATGGTGGGACAGCCGTGATGCCAGTGGGGTAAGGGGGATGGCATGCGCGCACAGTATCAGTTAGTCATGCGCCGGGAATCACCTGAGCTGGAAAAAGTTCTGATTGACCAGCGGATTGACCAGGCCTTCGAGCAGGTCTACGACTACCTGGAGCCTGCCGCGAACTATCTGCGCCAGACCTGCGATGATGAGGGCTTGCGGGCGCTGGAGCAGCTGGAGCGCGCCTACCAGCAGGCGCTCGAACATGCAGCGCGCAGCGGTATCGGTTGCGGTCCTGTCCGCAGTGGCGAGACGATTCCGCGCCAGCGCGCCATTGTCGGCGTGGCCACGACGGAGATCGCCGGCAACACTGGCGACGATACCGTGCTCTTCGTCCGGCCGTGCGGCTGACACCCGGCACGCGGGCAGCCTTCGCATTGGTCTGGTTGTTCGTCTGTGGTGGTCTGGGACTGGCGCTGCTCGCGCTGGCAACGTTGCCGCTCGGCCTGGGCGGCCCCGGCTTCGGTTATAAGAAACTCCTGCTGTTCCTGCTTGGCCTGGAATGCTGCGGCTGCGGGCTGTTGCTCCGGCGTCGCCTGCGGCTACTTGGCTGATTAGCTCGCGCTGGCCTGGATTCCGCTAGGCAACCTGCGGTTCAGCGGTCATAATGGCGCGGGCTAAAGCTAGCCCGCGAGACACGACATTGAGAAGGAGCCAATATGAGCGATACGTCCACGCCGCAGGCTGGCGGCCAGTCGCCAGACGGGCCGGTGATTTCCCAGGAATTGCTCGAAATCCTGGCCTGTCCGATTGACAAGTCACCCGTCAAACTCGTCGGCGACCGTCTCGTCTGCCAGGAGCAGGGGCATAAGTACCGCATCGAAGACGGCATTCCGATCATGCTGGTAGACGAGGTGGAACAGTAGGGATTGCTGGTTTTCCTCTATCCCCAACTCAAGAAACTGACTGGCGCGCAGCGGCTCATTCTGATGCTGGCGAAGTGGACGGCGCGCGCCGGCA
Organism: Thermomicrobiales bacterium; assembly: GCA_035763465.1. Classification (GTDB taxonomy): domain Bacteria; phylum Chloroflexota; class Chloroflexia; order Thermomicrobiales; family CADCWN01; genus DASUBC01. The sequence goes on along the minus strand of DASUBC010000507.1, from coordinate 9,912 downwards.
CGCCGGTTGCGCTGGTGACGCACTATGCGGCGGACGAGGTGCGCGCGGCGCTCGACCCGGCGGTGCGGCTGATCGAGACCGGGCGGCGCGTAGACCGGTTCGGCCACCACTATCTCGACGCCGCGCTCGAATACTTGCTCGCGCCCGCCCTGCTCGACGCAATCCCCGGCGGCGCCAGCGGCATCGTCTTCTTCGGCCCGCCGAGTTTGCCGGCGCTCTGGGCGGCGCGGCGGCGCTGGGGCCACCGCCTGCCGCTCCTCTACTTCTGCTACGAACCGCCGCGCGCCGCCTACACCGACCGGCGGATCGTCGCTCAGCAATTCGGGCTGCTCGCGCCGCTGGTCGCGACAGCAGCCAGCCTCTACCGGCTCCTGGATCGCCACTTCGTCCGCACCGCCGATGCGGTAATGGCGAATGGCCGTTATGGGCAGCAGCTGATTCGCGCGGCCTACGACGTCGAAGCCACGGTGATTCCGCACGGCGTTGACCTCACGCCGCCGACCGAGACCGCCATTGCCGCCGCGCGCACGCGCTGGGACATTGACGACCACGCGCCCGTCGCGCTCACGGTCAACCAGCTCCACCCGCGCAAGCGCCTCGATCTCTTCCTGCGCGCGATCGCCGCTGCGCGCGACGCCGGCAGCCCCGTGCGTGCGCTCATCGCCGGCGAGGGCATCGAACGTCCCGCCCTCACCGCTCTACGCGACGACCTCGGACTGGCCGAGGCCGTCACCTTCTGCGGCTTCGTACCCGACAACGACCTGCCCGCGCTGTATACCGCCTGCGACCTGTATGTTCATACCGGCCTGGCCGAGTCGTTCGGCCTCTCCGTCCTGGAAGCGGCAGCGAGCGGTCTGCCGGTCGTCGCGGTCGCGGACGGCGGCCCGCTGGAAATCCTGCACGATGGCGAAACCGGCCTGCTCGTGCCGCCCGCCGTCGCGCCGATCGCCGACGCCATCACCACCCTGGCCCGCGACCCGGCCTCTGCCCGCGCCCTGGGCGGGCGCGCCCGCGCCGACGTGCGCGCCCGCTACAGCTGGGAACGCGGCGCGGCGGCGTTGCTCGCGCTGTGGCGCGAGCAGGAACGTAAGCGATGGGGATAGTCTCGTTGCAGCACCGTGCTGAGAGACCAGCGCCGTGCCCAGGATGAGCAGCTACCCCCTACCCTCTACCCACGCCACCGCCGCGTCGAGCCGCGCCAGACAGGTCGGCTGGCCCAGCACGCGCAGGGTCTCGAAGAGGCCTGGGGTCGCGGTGCGGCCACTGACCGCCGCGCGGACGAGCATGAAGACCTGGCCGCGCTTGAGGCCAAACCGCGCGACGACCTCGTCCAGCCGCGCCTCCGTGCCCGCTTCATCAGCGACATCGCCGGCCGCTATCGCGTCGCGCGCGGCGGGCAGCACCTCGCGGACCTGTTCGGGCGTCAGTTTCTGCTTCTTGTTGAGCAACACCTCAGGCGTATACTCGACGGTGGGCGTGAAGAAATACGCGGTCATCTCTGGGATGTCGCTCAGCAGCTTGATCCGGTCCTTTTCCAGCGCCAGGACATCCTTGATGTGCTCGTAGGCCGGCGTGCCGGGCGTTACGGTCGCGATGTCAACCAGTCCGGCCCGCGCCAGGAAGGGCAGCGCCCGCGCGGTGAGCTCGTCCAGCGTCAGCAGGTGGTTGATGTAGTACCCATTCATCCACTCCAGTTTCTGGTGGTCGAAGATGGCCGACGACGCCTTCACCCGGTCCAGGTCGAACTTCTCGATCAACTCCTCGCGTGAGAAGATTTCCTGCTTGTCGTCCCACGACCAGCCGATAATCGCGAGATAGTTGACTAGCGCCTCGGACAGAATCCCCTGGTCGCGGAACTCTTGAATACTGGTCGCCCCATGCCGCTTCGAGAGTTTTTTGCGGTCTGGTCCCAGCAGCAGCATCGTGTGCGCCAGTTTGGGCATCGCCCAGCCGAACGCCCGGTAGAGGACGACATGCAGCGGCGCGCTCGGAATCCAGTCTTCGCCGCGCAGGATGTGCGTGATCGCCATCTCGTGATCATCAATGACGTTTGCGAAGTGGTAGAGCGAATAGCCGTCTGACTTAATCAACACAGCGTCTTCGAGCGTGCGCGCGTCGAACGTGATCTCGCCGCGAATCAGGTCCGTGACCGTAATCTGTCCTTCCAGCGGCATCTTCAGGCGCACGACGTGTGGTTCACCCGCCGCGACACGGCGCCGTGCCTCGTCGGGCGGTATGTTGCGGCAATGGCGGTCGTAGCCGGTCGGCAGGATATTCTTCGCCTGTCGCTCCTGCCGGACCTCGGCCAGGCGCTCCGGCGTGCAGAAGCAGTAATACGCGTCGCCCTGCGCGACCAGTTGCTCGGCGTAACGCTGGTGCAGTTCCTGGCGCTCGCTCTGGAAGTAGGGGCCGTACGGACCACCGACGCCCGGCCCTTCGTCCCAGTCAATGCCGAGCCAGCCCAGCGCCTCGGGAATGCCGCCGAGCGAGCGCGGCACCAGCCGCTTCCGATCGGTGTCCTCGATTCGCAACACCACTGTGCCGCCATGATGGCGGGTAAAGAGCCAGTTGAACAGGCCCGTATGCGCCGTCCCGACATGCAGATCGCCGGTCGGACTTGGCGCGAACCGGGTCCGCACCCCCGTGCCTTTATCTGTGTGTACCATGCCCACGCACTCTCCTCGCGCGGCGATAAGCCGCGCCGCACATTCACCTTGCCAGCAATGCTACAGGGTAGGAGCGCGATCGGGCAAACTAGACGGGCAGGCGGGCAGGCGGGCAGTAGGGTCAGGTCAGCGCGGAGCCTGGTGGCAGGCGCGGTGGCGATGAGGGGTGGCGCCGAATGCATTCGGCGCGAAGGGCGGCTGCGCCGCCACAAAGTCCCTCCGGGACTAGGACTGGTCATCCTGTGCGCCTAACGAGTGGCCCCGGCGTGGTCATGAACCCAGTCCCCGCGCACGGGGACTTTGTGGCCGCAGCCTCTAGCGCCGAATTTATTCGGCGGCTGCCAGCAGCGCCTCCGCACCAGCCGCCAGACACTGTGCTGAGGCGAACCCACTGCCCGCCTGCCCGACGTCGCAATGAAGCCAACCGACCGAGCCGTGTGTTAATATAGACGGCATGTAACCCCGTATCGTCGCCGCGTAGAGAGTCCGCTGCGATGACAGCACGCACGGAGAGGTGGTCCCTTGCGCCTGAAGCCTTGGCATTTTCTGATCGGGATTCTGGTTCTCGCCCTCCTGTCGGGTTGGATTATCTACCCGAACGACAACGTCAACCCGCTGGGCTGGAGCTGGAAGAAGAATCTCGCGATCCACGAAGGGCTTGACTTACAGGGCGGCTTGCAGGTGCTGCTGGAAGCGCATCCGCCCAAGGGCCAGACGGTTGACGCCAGCGTGCTGAATGGCACGAAAGATACGATCGCGCGGCGCGTCAACGGCCTGGGTGTGAGCGAGCCAGTCATTCAGACACGCGGCAATAACCAGATTATCGTCGAATTGCCCGGCCTGAAAAACCCCGAAGACGCCGTCAAGGTCTTGCAAGAGACGGCACTGCTGGAGATCGTTTCAACTGGCTCGACGCCGCTGCCGGTCGGCACGACCATTACTACCACCCTCGGTGGACCAGAGCAGGCGAACGCGACCGCGAGCGGCACGCCCACCGCCGCTGGCACGCCTGGCGCCAGCGGTACCCCGGCCGCGAGCGGCACGCCTGCTGCCGCCGCGACGCCGGCGGCGAATACCACCGCGACGCCAACCTACAATAACGGGCAGGTTTTCCAGACAATCGTGCAAGGGAAAGACCTGGCCGACGCATATCCCACCACGAATCAGGTCGGGTCGCTCGTCGTCGGCTTCGAGTTGAAGGGCGCCGCTTCCGACAAATTCTATGACTTCACCAGTACAAACCAGGGCCAGTACATGTCGGTCGTCGTGGACAAGCAGGTGATCAATAGCGCGTCCATCAACGGCGCGATCCGCACGAAAGGCATCATCGAGGGCATGACGCCCGACGAAGTCAACAAACTCGTCCTGCAACTGAAGTCGGGCGCGCTGGCGGTGCCGCTCGAAGTCGTGCAGAGCCGCACGGTTGGCGCGACGCTGGGCCAGGACTCGATTCGCAAGAGCATCGAGGCTGGCCTGGTCGGGCTGGGCATCGTCATGCTCTTTATGATTCTCTACTACCGCTTGCCTGGCCTGCTGGCCGATCTCGCCTTGCTCCTCTACGCGCTCTTCTCCTTCGCTATCTTCAAGTTGCTCGGGGTCACGCTGACGCTGGCCGGCATCGCGGGTTTCATCCTCTCGATCGGTATGGCCGTTGACGCGAATGTGCTGATCTTCGCGCGCATGAAAGAAGAGCTCCGGCTGCACCGGCCGCTCTCGACAGCGATCGAACTCGGCTTCGACCATGCCTGGCCATCAATTCGCGACTCCAATATCTCGACCATGATTACCTGCGCCATTCTCTACTGGTTTGGCCGGTACGTCGGCGCCAGTATCATCCAGGGCTTTGCTCTGACCCTCTTCATCGGCGTGGCCGTCAGTATGTTCACCGCCGTGACCGTCAGCCGCACTTTCCTCCGCACGATGGTGGACGCAGGCGTGGGCCATCACCCGCGCTGGTACGGCTCCGACTACGGTGTGGCGGCGCAGGCGGCGGCCGGCGACTGAATGATTGACATAGCGCGCTACGGGCAGCGCGCAACACGGGAGACACACAGTGTTTGATGTCGTCGCCAATCGCAAATGGTTCTTTATCGGGTCCGCGGTGATTATCGTGCCGGGCCTCGTCTTCCTGCTGCTCGGCGGCCTGAAACTCGGCATTGACTTCACCGGCGGCTCGCTCTGGGAAGTGCAATTCAAGCAAGCCGTCGCGCCGGCCGACGCGAAGACGATCCTGGGCGACAATGGCTTCGGCGACGCACAGGTGCAGACTGCCGAAGGGAACGTCCTGCAAATTCGTCTCCGCGAGTTGAAGGAAGGCTCGCCGCAGAAGCTTGCGCTCGAAAACGCGTTTCGGGCGAAGTTTGGCGACTTCACCCAGCTCCAGTTGCAGACGGTCGGGCCAACGGTCGGCACGTCCATCAGCCAGCGTGCGATTCTGGCGATCGCATTCGCCTCCATCGGTATTCTCTGCTACATCGCCTACGCGTTTCGTAAGGCCCAGCACCCCTTCCGGTTCGGCGTCTGCGCGATTATCGCGATGATCCACGACGTCTTCGTCCTGCTCGGGATCTTCGCCATCCTCGGCTATTTCTTCAACATCGAGATTGACTCGCTGTTCGTCACCGCCGTACTGACGGTGATTGGCTTCTCCGTCCACGATACGATCGTCGTCTTCGACCGCGTCCGCGAGAATACAATCCGGCGGGTTGCCAGTAGCTACGAAGAGATCGTCAACTACAGTCTGGTGCAGACGATGGTGCGCTCACTGAACACCTCGCTGACCGTTGTCTTTACGCTGCTGGCGCTCTATCTCTTCGGCGGCGAGACGATCAAGAACTTTGTCCTCGCTCTCTTGATCGGTATCGTCAGCGGCACCTACTCGTCCATCTTCAACGCCAGCCTGCTCCTGGTTGTCTGGGACCATCAGGAACGCGATGGCATCCTACGCCGCTTCCGGCGCGGCCCGGCCACCGCGACTGCTTGAATGTTCGCCGCTCTTACCCTGGCGTATCGCGACATAGTCAAAGTTGAACGCACCTCTGGACTCGCTAGAATATGCTTGCTCTGATTGTTCACCGATAAGATCGAAGCGGTCAGTAAGGAAGCAGAGCAGATGGCTGGTGTGAGCACTCGCTACGAGCATGTGGTCCTCGACGAACATGACACGGCATACATAGCCGGAACGACCATGAAAGTGATCGAACTGGTGCTAGCGCAGGTCGCCTATGGCTGGAGTCCCGAAGAACTCCACTTTCAATACCCATATCTCACACTCGGGCAAATCTACTCGGCGCTCGCGTATTACTGGGACCATCGGAAAGAGTTAGACCAGGACATCGGCCGGCGCCTGGCGACAGTCGAAGCCGCCCAGCGCACGGCAGCGCCATCGCCGTTAGCTGCACGTTTGCGCTCGCAACGCCAGCGTTGATGCCCATCCGTCTTTACATGGACCAACATGTCCCGCGCGCAATCACTGTTGGGTTACGGCTGCGCGATATAGACGTGCTTACCGCTTTTGAGGATGCTGCGAGTATGTTCGGCGATGCTGATCTTCTCGAGCGCGCTACTGCGCTCGGACGAGTGCTCTTTTCACAAGACGACGACCTACTTGCCGAGGCCACGCATCGGCAGCGCACCGGCCAGTTCTTCAGTGGCGTGATTTACGCGCACCAATTGCGGATTACCATCGGAGTCTGTCTTTACGACCTTGAGCTAATCGCGACCCTGGGGGAGCCAGAAGAACTGCACAACCAAATCTTGTTCCTTCCGCTGTGAGATCACAATCCTCTCGTCCCCACATCCGCCTCTCGTGCGTATACTTCGGTCTTTACAATAATCGCGCCAGGTCGTATTATCTCTGTGTCGGGCGGCGATGCACGTATTGCGTACGTATACCTGCTCGCCACAGTCGCGAGCAACTAAGGAGGGAGAGCCAAACGATTGCAGGTGGAGACGGCGACCGCGACGAGCGACACGACCACCGTCATCACGCACCTAGCCGGGACAGCGCCCCGCCCCTGGCTCTCACTCATTATCCCCGCCTGGAACGAGAGCAAGCGCATCACCTCCTCTCTCCGCGCCATCGCGGCATATTTCGCAACGGTTGGTTATGGCTACGAAGTCATCGTCATTGACGATGGCAGCAGTGATGACACAGCCGCGATTGTCACCCGCATCGCTGAAGACTACCCACAGTTGCGCCTGATTAGCTACCAGTCGAACTGCGGTAAGGGACATGCTGTACGTACAGGAGTGCAGGCCGCGCGCGGCCAGTATATTATGTTCACCGATGCCGACCTTTCGATTCCCGTGACCATCACCGCCGAATTGCTGGCCGCGCTCACCACCGGCGACTATGACCTCGCGATCGCCTCGCGCTGGCACCCGGACTCGACGATTGCCGTCCCTCCGCCGATGCCCCGGCGCCTGATGGGATCGGTCTTTCGCTGGTGTGTGCGCCGTCTGGTTACCAGCGATGTGCGCGATACGCAATGTGGCTGCAAGGCATACCGGGCCGAGGTCGCACGTCACCTCTTCGGATTAAGCCAGATCGAGCGCTTCAGTTTCGATGCCGAGGTCATCTTTCTGGCACATCGCGCCGGCTACCGCATTCAGGAAGTGCCCTTTGCGTTGCACTATCACCACGGCAGCAGCGTGCGCCCGGCTCGCGATGCCATTCTGATGTTGCGCGATCTGGTGCGAATTCGTCTGCGCGCCGCGCACGGTGGCTATGGGGCCATCGCCGCGCCGATTCCTGTGGAACAAGCGCGATAGCGACACGGCCGTGATCGCCAGCGCCGCGCCAGCCACCGACCGCGCCATCATCGTCAACGCCGATGACTTCGGCCTGACCGCAGGCGTCAACGCCGGTATTATCGGCGCGCACCGGCGCGGTCTGGTGCGTGCGGCCTCGCTCATGGTGACAACGCCGGGATTCGCCGATGCCGTCACGCTGGCGCAGCTTCATCCGGCGCTCGACCTCGGTTTACACCTCGCGCTGACCGGCGTGCGCCCGGCCCTACCAGCAGCCACCGTCCGCAGTCTGGTCACCCGTTCGGGAAACTTCCCCGCGCTACGGCGCTGGCTGGCCCGCGCCGCCACCCGGCGCTTGCACGCCGAGGAGGTGCGCACAGAACTCCGCGCGCAAATCGAGCGTGGGCTGGCGACCGGGTTGCGCTTCACCCACCTGGATGGGCACCATCACGTTCATCTCTTCCCGCCAGTTGCCGGCATCGTCGCCAGTCTCGCCCGTGAGTATCGGCTGCCGATCGTCCGCCGGGTGCGTTTCGCACCAGGCGACGACGCGCCGCCGAAACACCTCTTGCTCGCCAGCGCGGATGCGCGCTGGGGTGACGTTTACAACGGCTTCGCCCGCGCCAACGCGTTTCGGGGCTTCGCCTTTCCGACCAGCCTGGAGGATTGGGCCGCGCTTGTCGCCGGCCTGCCACCAGGCGTGACCGAGCTGATGTGTCACCCAGGCCTGAACGACCACTCCGTACGTACGCTCGACCCGTATGTCGCGCCCCGTGCCTGGGAATTGCGCTGGCTGACCGATGAGCGCATCCCGGCGCTATTTGCCGGCGCCGGCATCGCGATCACGACGTTTGCCGCGACCCTGCTGCCCGGCGCCGAGCGCCTGCCATGGTGACCGCTCGACCCGTCACCCCAACCACAACACCACCCGCAACCTGTGGCCGCTGGTCGCGCCGCGATCTGCTGCTCGCCGCGCTGCTGGCGCTGCTCACGGCGCTTAGCCGGCTGCCCTTTCGCACGACCATGCTCTACGCCTGGGATAGCGGCCTCTTCGCCCAGGCGTTGCGCGATTACAACGTCGTCGTTCATCACCCCCAGCCGCCGGGCTACGTCTTCTATGTCGGCACCGCCAAGTTACTTCAGGCGCTCACCGGCCTCGGCGCGAACGATACCTATGTGGCGATCAGTATCGCGGCGGCCAGCCTGACGGCGGCGGCGCTCTACCTGCTTGGCGCGGCGATGTTCGACCGCCCGACCGGGGCGCTGGCTGCGCTGCTAGCGCTAACTTCCGTCTCCTTCTGGCTCTTCTCCGAGCTCGCCTATCCGTACACGGTACTGGCGCTCGGCTCGACAATGATCGCGTTGCTTGCCTGGCGCTTGCTTCAGCGGCAACTCGCCTGGCCGCCGCTGGCCGCGCTGGCGTTCGGGCTGATCGCCGGGTTCCGGCAGGACTTGCTGCTCTTTTTAGGTCCGCTCTTCGCGGTCTGCTATCTGCTGACGCTCGACTGGCGCACCCGGCGTGGCTGGGCGCTGCTCGGCCTCGGCCTGCTGGCCGGCGCGGTGGGCGTTGCTACGTGGTGGATCGGCACCGACCTGGCTTCAGAGGGCTGGGGGTCGCTCTGGCGGGCGCTCACCATCCAGTCGGTCAATGTCGAGCGCGGCACATCGGCCTTCGCCACCGGGGACACCGGTCTGCGCGCCAACGCCACGCTGCTGCGCTGGTTCAGCAAGGACGCGCTCCACCTGGCCGTCTTTCCCGCGCTCGCTTATGGCGGCTTCTGGCTGACCCAGCCCCGCCGCGAGGGCCGCCGCGCGCCCTTCCTGCTCCTCTGGATGACACCGGCGATCCTCTTTTACCTGCTCGTGCATATTGGTGAGGAGGGCTACGTCTTCAGTTTTCTCCCAGCGGTATTGCTGGCGGCGGCGGCTGGGCTGACGCGAGCGGCCAGCGCCGTCGCCGAGAACGCGCTGCGCGCCCGGTCGGCGCTGGTGGTTCGTACCACCGCGCTGGTGGCGCTGGCCGCGCTCATTCTGCCCTATCATGCCTGGCTCTTCCTGGGCAGTGGGCGACTGCTCTCCGCCGAGCGCCTGGCCTGCAAGGACGCGGCGATCGCCCGCGCCATCAGCGACATCGCCGCCGAGTACCCGCCCGCGACAACGCAGCTCGTGACCTCGGCCTATCTGCAACATCAGCGCGTCTACCTGCCACAATACACGCGCGTACAGTTTCTCGACCCCGACTACGACGCAACCTGGACGCCGCCGCCTGGCGTGCAACAGGTCGTCGTCTTCGACCTGGAACTGGTGCAGCGGTTCGACCGCCCGCGCGACTGGCGTCTGGAGCCGCTCGCCTGCGGTGGCCGCTACAACCTCGCCAGCGTGCCGGCCAGCGGCCAGCTCTTCACCTGGGACGCGCGCCAGGTGCGCCTGGAGGTCAGCCCATGACGGCAACACCGCGCGGCGATTTGCTGCGCCGCACGCTCGCGCTCTATGC
>DASUBC010000506.1:0-2954 GCA_035763465.1 Thermomicrobiales bacterium | reverse complement strand
CGGCGTGCGGGCCGGCGGTCATCGGCCAGTATGGCGGCCATAGCGGCGCGGGCGCGACGAAGAATGAGGACGGCGCGCTGGTCTGGGCGGCTGGTGGCGGTGGACCGGCTGACTGGGAACTGGCGCTCGTGCTCGACGCGCACGCCACTGCGGAAAGCGCCGCACTGGTGCTGGATGCAGTCGAGGCCGAGTACGAAGCAATCGCTGCTATCCTGGCCGGTTCGGTAGAGGGCTTCGCCAGCAAGTTAGAACGGCGCTTCGTCGGTCTGTTCGGTTCGGCTGGCTTTCGAGCGCGCTGCGCGCAGGTGCAGGGCGAGACAGCGTGTCTGATCGTCGTTCGCAAGGGCAGGTTTCTGTGGTGGTTCTCGGTCGGCGACTGCGTCCTCTACCTGTTCCACCCCGACCTGGCCCGGCTTGGTCAGTACGCGTTGAACCAGCGGCAGTTCTTCGAGTGGCTGGGCCGGGTACACACCTTCAATCTGCCCGCGCCCTGCTACAGCAGCGGCACGCGCGAACTTCGCACCGGGCACAACGTCATCCTGTTGACGACCGACGGGCTGCTCGAATGTGGCGCACAACCCTTTGCCGACCCGGTCAAACTCGCCGCGCTCTTCACCGGCACTGACGACATAGATACCAGCGTTCACGACGCGCTCGCGCAGGTTCACGACGAACGAGGCGCCGACAGCGCCACGCTCATCGCCTGGCGCTACGATAATCGAGAGGAGGCGGCCCAGCCATCACTGTAGGTACTCATTCCTAACGACTGACGACCGACGACTTCAGGAGGCACTTCATGGGCATGACAATGACCGAGAAAATCTTCGCCCGGCACGCGGGCCGCGACCGGGTCGAGCCGGGCGAACTGGTGGACGCCGACGTTGACCTGATGATGGGCAACGACATCACCGCGCCAATCGCCATCAAGCGGCTCAAAGACCTGGGCATGACCCGGCTGCCGTTTCCTGACAAACTCTTCCTGGTGATGTCGCACTACGCGCCCTCGAAGGACATCGCGTCCGCCGCACAGATTATGATCTCGCGCCAGTTCGCCAAAGAGCAGCAACTGCCGCACTACTACGCCGAAGGCGCGGGCATCGAGCACGTTATTCTGCCGGAAGAAGGCTGGGTGCTGCCGGGCGATCTGGTCATCGGCGCCGACTCGCACTCCTGCACCTACGGCGCGACCGGCTGTTTCGCCACCGGCGTCGGCTCGACCGATCTGGCGGCGGCGATGGCGACTGGACGGCTCTGGTTCAAGGTGCCGGAATCGGTCAAGTTTGAACTGAACGGCACGCGCCCACAGTACATCATGGGCAAAGACCTCATCCTGCATATCATCGGGCTGATCGGCGCGGACGGCGTGCTCTACCAGGCGATGGAGTACGCCGGCGACACCTTACGCACCCTGCCGATGGAAGAGCGCCTGACGATGGCGAATATGGCGATCGAAGCCGGCGCGAAGGCGGGCATCTTCCCGTGCGACGACGTGACCGAAGCCTACCTGAGTGGCCGCGCCAAGCGCGCCTACACGCCGGAGCACTCCGACTCCGACGCGCAGTACGCTCGCACCTACAAGGTTGATGTCGCGGCGCTCGAACCAATGGTCGCCCTGCCCTGGTCGCCGGACAACGTCCGCACCGTCAGCGACATGGCGGGCGAAGTGGTGGACCGCGTCTTCATCGGCTCCTGCACTAACGCGCGCCTGAGCGACCTACGGATCGTCGCAGACATCCTTAAGGGCAACAAGGTCGCCTGTGATACGCTGATCGTCCCCGGCTCGAAGCAGGTCTACCGCGATGCGATGCACGAGGGGCTGTTCGACATCTTCCTCGACGCCGGCGCGACCGTGAGCGCCCCAACGTGCGGCGCCTGCTTCGGCGGCTTCATGGGCGTGCTCGGTCCGAACGAGCGCTGCCTGAGCACGTCGAACCGCAACTTCGTCGGCCGCATGGGCCATCCGACTAGTAAGAGCTACCTAGCGAATCCCGCTGTCGCCGCCGCCACCGCGCTGAACGGCGCGATCACCCATCCGAAGGATGTGCTGGCTGTGACGGGGCTGCAGGTTGCAGGTTGACAGGTTACAGGTTTTTGCAGACCAGCACTGTGCCTACATGGAGAAACCTGCAACTTGCGAACCTGCAACCTGTAACTCGACTGATAAGGAGAACGACCGTGCAATTCGAGGGCCGCGTCTGGAAATACGGGGACGACGTCAACACCGACGTAATTATTCCCGCGCGTTACCTGAATACGTCCGAGCCGAGCGAACTGGCGAAGCACGCGATGGAAGACCTGGACGAGACGTTCGTCAAGGAAGTGCAGCCGGGTGACATCGTCGTGGCGGGCAAGAACTTTGGCTGCGGGTCATCCCGCGAGCACGCGCCGATCGCGCTCAAGGCGATCGGCGTGAGCTGCATCGTCGCCGAGTCCTTCGCGCGTATCTTCTTCCGCAACAGCATCAACCTCGGCCTGCCGATTCTGGAATCGGGCGAGGCGGCTGCGGCGGCGGAGAAGGGCGACACACTGCGCGTGGACCTGGCGACCGGCAAGATCGAGAACGTCACGCGCGGCGCCACCTACCAGGCCAAGCCCTTCCCCGAAGCCGTGATGAAGATCATTCAGGCGGGCGGCCTGATGAACTCGATCCGCGATGAAGTGCTGGCGCGCGAGGCGACCTACGCGCAATAGGGCACCGCGCAATAGGCGGCGGGCGGTTGAAACCGCGCCTGAATGGCTCTGCGGGGCCACGAAACCCGCCTGCGCGGGTTAGGACGGGTCAATAACAGCGCCAGCCACCAGCCGAAACGTAGTCCGCGTAGGTGGACTTCGTGGCCGTGAGGCCATTCAGGCGCGGTTTCAACCGCCGGCCAATGAAAATGCGCTGGTAAGGAGAATGAGGCATCATCCATGAGCTTTGTCATCACGCTGTTGCCCGGCGATGGTATCGGGCC
>DASUBC010000505.1:0-2422 GCA_035763465.1 Thermomicrobiales bacterium | reverse complement strand
CGTAGGCCGCTCGCTGATCCACCATGCGCCCCTCCTCTCCTGATCGCCTCGTGCAGGTACTCGTCCGCTGCCCGGCCGACGGACTGAACGATTCGCCGTGACCTTACCACACCGGCGAACTTGTGTCAATCATTTTCCGATAAGAGTATCCCTGAAAATTATTGACAGACGGGCGCTGGCGTGGTAGCGTGACGATTGTACCAAGGCGGGCAGGCGGGCAGGCGGGCGGTCGGGCAGTGGGTTCGGGCCGGCGCGGTGGCGGGTAGCGGGCGCGGTGGTGTTGAGAGGCGCCCAGGCGGTTGAAACCGCAGGCTGAAGGCGGCGGCCACAAAGTCCGCCTGCGCGGACTGGGTTCATTGCAATGCCGGGGTTAACTGATAAGCATTAGGGTTGACCAGTCCCAGTCCCGCAGGGACTTCGTGGCGGCGCAGCTGCCCTTAGCCCCGGATTTCAATCCGGGGTACCCCTCGCCAGCACCGCGCCTGCAACCAGGCATCGTGTCGGCCTAACCCACTGCCCAATTGCCCGCCTGCCCGACGGCCCGACTTGCCAGGAGGCTGTGGCATGGATGCCCAGGAACACCCGGGCAACACCGATCTGCTGGCGCGCCTGCGCGCCGCGCTGCCGGCGCTGCGGGCCAGCGAGCGTAAGGTCGCCCAGTTCATCATTGACGAACCAACCGAGGCCCAGCACCTGACGGTGATCGAACTGGGCCGGCGCAGTGGCGCGAGCGAGGCGACGGTCACGCGCCTCTGCCATGCGCTCGGCTGCGAGGGCTACACCGACTTCAAGCGCCGGTTGATTGCCGACCTGGCGGCGGCGCGGGCGCGCGGCACAGCGGTCGCGGGCGAGACCTACGCCGACGTGCAGGAAGGCGACACGCTGCCGGCGGTCGTACAGAAGGTGCTGCGGATGGACGTGCAGGCGCTGCTCGACACGGCGGCCGTGCTCGATACCGCGCAACTCGCCACCGCCATCGAATTGCTGCTCGGCGCGCGGCGCATCGAGTGCTATGGCGTCGGCGGCTCCGGCCCGGTCGTGCAGGACGCCGCCTACCGCTTGCTGCGCGTTGGGCTGGAGGCGAGTTGCTACACCGACCCGCACATCCAGATCGCCCACGCCGCCCTGCTGGACGCGGACGATGTCGCCCTCTGCATCTCCCATTCCGGCGAGACGCGGGACACGCTCGACGCGCTGCTGGTCGCACGGGAGGCGGGCGCGCGGACGATTGTCATCACCAGTTTCCCGCAATCGCCGCTGGCCCGCGCCGCCGACGTGAAACTGCTGACCGCCGCTGTGGGCAACCGCTGGCGCGGCGACGAAATCCCCGCGCGCATCGTGCAACTGAGCCTGGTGGACGCCCTGTGCGTCGCCGTCCAGTTGCGCCGGGGCGCGACCGCCACTGCGGCGGCGGCGAAGATTGCGCGGGGGCTGGAGCGGAAGCGAGACGGTAGACGGTAGACGGTAGTTGCTCATCCCCAGCACCGTGCTGATCTCCGAGCACCGTGCTTGTAATAAGCAACTACCGTCTACCGTCTACCGTCTACCGTCTACCCCGGCAGCGTCACGCCCAGCGACAATTCCAGGTAGAAGCGGGCGGCGGCGATGAGCGCCATGACGGCGTAGCCGAGTACGAGGGCGAGGGTGGCGAAGGCGGCGAGGTCGGCGGGGCGAGTGGCGTGGTTCTCGCGGCCGTAGGCGAGCGTGAGGAAGCAGAGCGCCAGCGCCAGCACGACCAGCACCGCGCCCGTAGCGAGCGCGACCGCCATGGGGAGGTAGAGCCAGCCCCAACCTGAGACGACGAGCAGGTAGAAGCCGCCGGCCAGCGCCAGCAGCACCGCCAGTTCGCGCCAGCCGCGCAGGGCCGCTTCATCGCGCACCCAGGCCCATAACGTCACGCTGAGCAGATAGGTCATCGTCACGCCGAGCGCGATGCCCATCAGCAGGCCGGTGACGAGGCGGAGATGATTGTTCGGCGTGTAGAGATAGGGCAGCCGGAAGTCTTGCAATGTCGAATTGATGCCGTCCACGCCCATCGCGACGGCGAAGGCGACCAGAATGAGTAGGAGCGGCAGGGTAGGTCGGCGCACCGCGCGCCAGCCGCCCCGCGCGCCGAGGAAGAGCATCGTCACCAGCGCGCCGCCGTAAATGCCGGTCATCCGGGCGTCGAAGGGCAGATTCGTGCCGCCGAGCGCGAAGGAGTGGCTGGGCCGCTGCGCGCAGAGACCGTGCAGAATGGCGTGGAACTTCGCCGCCGCCGGCCAGGGCGCCGCCGCCAGCACCAGGATTGACCCGCCGAGGACCGCCCAGAAGAGCCAGACGGCCGGCGACCAACCAGCAACCAGGGCGGCGCGTTCCCGCCACCACCCTGGCCCGCTGAAGTTTTCGCCTGTGCGCTGCGCCACCGTCATCGCCACACCTC
>DASUBC010000504.1:0-2455 GCA_035763465.1 Thermomicrobiales bacterium | reverse complement strand
CCTGGCGCGGCGTGGCGGCTGGAGCAGCGCAACGATCGGGCTGCTGCTGGCGACTCTCTCCGGAGCCACGGTGCTTGCCTCACCGCTCGGCGGGCGGCTGGCCGACCGGCTCGGGCGGCGCTGGCCGGCGGTGCTTGGGTTGGCTCTGCTGGCTGCGGGCGTCGTGCCACTCGCGCTCGGCGGCGGCGCGGTCGCGCTACCGGCGCTCCTCACCGGCCTGCCGCTCGCCGGCGCGGGGTTAGGGCTAGCCTCGGCGGCACTCCAGACCGGGGCGCTGGAGAGTGTTGCCCCGCGTCAGACAGGCGCAGCGGCGGGCGTTTTCTCGACAGGCCGGTATCTCGGCAGTATCGTCGGGTCGAGTGTGCTCGGCGGCCTGCTGGGCGCAGGCAATGACCTCCGAGGCTTCGCGGCGGTTTTCCTGCTCGTCGCGGTGGCGGCGGGATTATCGGCGCTCGCCGCGTTCGGGTTGCAGGATTGGCCCGGTCGCGAGACGCCTGGCGGCGCACAGACGCCCATCACGTCCTGAGAGCGCCAGCCAGCCAGAACTATCCAGGTCGCTGCTTATGGCGAGAGAGGCACAGTATCACTCCGCTCAGGGTTACGTAGATCCAGAATGCTGGCCGCCGCGCCGGTGGCGTCGGACGTGACCACGACCGCCGAATGGACGCTGGCGGTGTCCGGGCGCATGGCAAAGACCGCGACCGGCCCATCTGCCGCAGCCACATGCGGTCCGGCGCCATTGGTTGCGGCTGGCGCGCTGGCTGCCTCGGGCCGGAGCAGGAAGACGAAGAAGTGCAAGCTATCGTCTACCCAGGCGTCGAGATGGTGATGATCGGCCACGCGGCGGCGGATGGCCGCGAACTCGGCCGAGCGTTTCAGTGGTGCCAGGAGTTTCAGATCAGGGCAGGGAGCATTGCCGTTGGTTGCCGGCGTGCCTGCGTCCTGGTCAGGCGCCGCGCCGTAACTGAGCGCCGCGCCGCTGATCGGCTCGCCACTCGCGGCGTCCGTCACGCGGACCAGCAGTGCGGCGGGCAGTGGGGTGAGCATGGCATGGACAGCCACCAGCGCCCCCGGCGCGAGATTGATGGCGGCTTCATAGAGCTGATAACCCGCGACGGCCACCTGGAGCGTATGGGCGCCCGGCGGCAAACCGGCCAGCGTGTAGCGCCCCTCGGCGTCGGTCTCGGTGTACCACTGGCCCGCCGTGACGGTGGCGTTCGCCACTGGCAGGCCGGTGACGGCGTTCGTGACCGTCCCGGCCAGGGTGCTGGGCAACGGTTGCAGCGCGATCTCCAGGGGCAGCACCATGCCGCTGGTCACGACGACCTGCTGCGTAATTGTCGCGTAACCGGGCGCGGATACCGTCAGCAGATAGGTTCCATCCCTCAGGTCGCGGATGGTCTGGCCGCCGTCGGGCGCGGTGAAGACAGTTTGGTACAGCGGCTGGGCGGCGACCGAACCGGCCGCCGGGGCATGGTCCCCTCAACCACCGCGCCGGGGCATGTCGCTGGTATTTGGCTCGAGCTGCACCATGCCGGTGCTCCCCACATTCCGTTCATTCAGTCGCCGTGGCTGGCAAAGTACCCGGATACGGTCCCGCGCCAGCAGCTAAATCTCCTCCCGCCGGAGCAACTCGCGCGCTTGTGTCGCCACCGGCCGCGCCTGCTCCTGCGCTGGTTGGGTCGTTGCTCCTGATGTGGCCGTCGTCGCCTCTTCGCTCCCTGCCTCGTTGACCGTCTCCTTGAACTCCTTGACGCTCTGGCCGAGCGCAGCGCCAACCTGACCAATCTTGCCAGCGCCAAAGACGACGAGCACGATCAGGAGCAGTAGCAGCAGGTGCAGTGGTTGAATCAGGCCCAGACCAGGCATGATTGCCTCCTTCGGTGTGGCGCGGGCAGCGCTCACCGCGCGCCACGGCAGCGGTTACACGACCGGGGTGGTATAGACGTTGTCGGGCAGCCGCAAGTCCTGGATCTCTGCCGCCGCACTGTCCTGGCGCGGCGTGACGACCACGGCGGAGACCGGGTCGGCGAAGTCCGCGTGCATCGCGAAGACCGCCACCGGGGGATTCGCCGGGTCAGCCATACTTCCAGGCGCGGGATGAAGTAAAAAGACGAAGAAATGCACATCGTCCTCCTGCCACGAGTCCAGGTGATGGTGGTCGGCCACCCGCTTGCGGATGCGCGCGAACTCCGCCGAGCGCTTGACCGGGACGAGAAGTTTTGCGTTGGCGCAAGGCAGATCATCGCCCGCCGCATACTGGCTGGCGATCTGCTCATGGAAGGTGGCCGCACCGACCACCACGGGGGGATCCCCTCAACGGTGGCGCGGCACGACACTGCTGATCATTGTCTCGAGCTTGACCATGTGACGCTCTCCTGAGACGCGTGCCGGCCGGCTTCCGCGCCGGTGCTGGCCTGGTGTTGGTATCGAGCCGGAGCAGGCACGCTGTCCT
>DASUBC010000503.1:0-2497 GCA_035763465.1 Thermomicrobiales bacterium | reverse complement strand
GGTCGAGGGCGAAGGGCGCGCGCAGGTGTTGCGCTGCCGCTATCACGGACGCCGCTTCGCGCTTGACGGCCGCTTTTTAACCATGCCGGAGTTCGAGGACGCCGCCGGCTTCCCTTCCGAGGCCGACAACCTGCCGCGCGTGCCGTTCGGCCAGTGGGGCACGTTGCTCTTCGCCGCGCTCGATCCCGCCTTCACGCTCGACGAACTGCTGACGCCGCTCAAGGCGCGCGTCGGCTGGCTGCCACTGGACGAGTTCACCTTCGACCCGGCCCGCTCGCGCGATTACCTGGTACGCGCCAACTGGGCGCTCTACTGCGACAATTACCTGGAGGGCTTTCACATTCCCTACGTCCATACCGGGCTGGCCGGCGCGCTCGACTACGGCAGTTACCGCACCGAGTTATTCGACTATGCCAATCTGCAACTCGGTATCGCGGCAGGCGGCGAAGAGGCGTTCGACCTGCCGCGTTCGTCGCCCGATTACGGCGAGCGCGTGGCGGCGTATTATTTCTGGCTCTTCCCAAACCTGATGTTCAACTTCTATCCCTGGGGTCTCTCGATCAACGTCGTCGCGCCGCTCGCGCCTGACCGCACCAAGGTCTCTTTCCTCACCTACGTCTGGAACCCCACCAAACTCGACCAGGGCGCGGGCGCGGGACTCGACCGCGTCGAGCGCGAAGACGAAGACATCGTGGAGAAGGTGCAGCAGGGCGTGCGCTCGCGTCTCTACGACCGAGGCCGCTATTCGCCCCGGCGCGAGACCGGCGTCCACCATTTCCACCGCCTGCTGCTGCGCTTCCTCGCCACCTGAGCCGGCCGTTGGAGAAGCGACGCCGGACCAGCGTGGCGAAGGAACGGATTTACCACAGAGAGCACAGAGAGAAACGAGAGAAGGTATGACTCATGATCTATTCTCCCTTCGTTCTCTGTGCTCTCTGTGGTGAAATCGTACCCTTGCCTTGATTGACGATGGCATTGGCGATAGCGAGACTGGTAAGGATGAATAGCACGCGCGCCCTGGCGAACCGTTCTGGTGACTATGGCTTCGATGCCCCGTATGTGCCAATCGGCCTCGGCGCGGGCGGCGTCGTGTACCTCATCATCGCGGTGGTGAATGTCGTGCGCGGGTCGGGCGGCTGGGCGGTCTTCTGCTTGATCGTCGCCATCGGCTTCTTTCTCAGCACGGCAAGTTATGTCTACACGACGCGCCGGGGGAAGTTTGCCGTCTGGGCCGAACTCCTCGCGGGCTTGCCGTTGCGCGGCGACGAGCGCCTGCTCGACCTGGGCTGTGGGCGTGGCGCGGTATTGCTCCAGGCAGCGCAATTGCTGCCGCACGGCACGGCCATCGGCGTAGACCTGTGGAAAACAACGGACCAGTCGGGCAATGATCCGGTGGTCACGCGCCGCAACGCGGTGGCCGAAGGCGTCGCCGGCCGCGTGGAGTTGCGGACTGCCGATATGCGCGCCCTGCCGTTCATGGACGGCGGCTTCGATATCGTCGTCAGCAGCCTGGCAATTCATAACATTCCTGCCGCGCCGGAGCGCGCCAAAGCCATCGCCGAGGCGGCGCGTGTCCTCAAGCCCGGTGGGCGGCTGCTCATCGCGGACATCCGCGCGGCGGGCGAGTACGCGAAGGTATTGCGGCAACTTGATCTCCAGGACGTGACCCTGCGCCCACTCGGCTGGCGCTTTTGGTATGGCGGCCCGTGGGTCGCGGCCAGGCTGGTTACGGCCCACAAGCCTGCGTAGCGCAAAGGAAGGCGGGAATGCTCTCACCCAACGTAGTTCGCTACGGCGCCGACGAGCCACTGCCTCAGCCGGCGCCGCTCCAGGCCGGTCCGCTGTCGCTCCTGTGGGACGATGGCGGCCTGCGGTATATCCGCCTGGGCGAACACGAGGTCATCCGGCGCATCTATGTCGCTGTGCGCGACCCGGCCTGGAATACGATCCCTGCGACGCTCGCGAACGTGCAAATCACCCACGAGGCAGCGAGTTTTACCGTCGAGTTCGACGCGGAGCATCGCCAGGGGCCGGTTGACTTCGCCTGGCACGGCACGATCGCCGGCTCCGCCGACGGCACAATCACCTTCTCCATGGATGGTCAGGCGCGCGCGACCTTCCTTCGCAACCGCATCGGCTTTTGCGTCCTCCACCCGCCGCGCGAGTGCGCGGGGCAGCCCTGCGCGGTCGAACACAGCGATGGCACGATTGAGCAAGGCGTCTTCCCACGCCTGATCGCGCCACACCAGCCCTTCATCGACATGCGCGCCATCAGCCACGATATCCAGCCTGGCCTCAGCGCCGAAGCGCGCTTCGCTGGCGACATTTTTGAGATGGAGGACCAGCGCAACTGGATCGACGACTCGTACAAGACGTATTGCACGCCGCTCGCCCTGCCAAAGCCAGTCGAAGTGCCGGCTGGCGCGGTCGTCTGGCAGTCGGTTACGTTGACGCTGCGCGGTGCAATACCCGCCGCGCCCGCATTGCGCGCAGAGCC
>DASUBC010000502.1:0-5811 GCA_035763465.1 Thermomicrobiales bacterium | reverse complement strand
AGCGCGCTTCCTGATATTCCTCCTCCGGGCCAAAGATCTTGTCGGTGATAAAGTTGGCCAGCCAGGTCGCAGCGAAAGCGAGCAGGAGGCCGAGAATGCCTCTAACAGTATTGCGGACCATACTATTCATTGCCCTCCTCTTTACTCTCCCGGATGCGCCTATACCTGCCCCTCGTTAATCGGGTTGGCGCTATCGTCGGTCGCGCTCGCCAGGAGCGCGGGGTCGAGCGCGCTTGCCCGCGCCGTGCCGGTGGGGCGCGCGGGGCGCGCGGGCGCCGCGACGCCGTTGTCGCCCTGTTGCTGCTCCAGCACGCGCTCCTTGAACGTCGAGGAGGCAGTGAAGCCGGGCGTCTGCGTCGCGCCAATCACGATACGCTGGCGTGTCTGGGGGTTGATCCCCTGACGCTTGCTGCGGGTCCGCATTTCAAACGTGCCGAAGCCCGTCCAGACGACCTTCTGGCCGGCAATGAGCGAGCGCGCCACTACGCGCACCGCGCCGCCGAGCACCTGGGCGACGATTGTCTGGGGTAGTCCACTTTCCTTAGCAATTTGCCGGATGAATTCATTCTTATGCATGGCCTTCCCCCATCCGGTATCTACGCGTCAACTGCCAGGTGTACCAGCACCGTTGCAGCGCCGGTACAGTAGTATCAGGTGAGCCTACCACCCGGCGTGCCTATCACACGCCAACCAGTTTCTTTACCCGCTGGTAGTCAGTAGAGCGCCTGGCGCCGATCGAGCCAGGACACTACGCCGACCACCGCCGTGAAGATAAGCCCATAGCCGAACAACGCCACCAATTGCCGCCACAGCGGCGACGTCACCTGTCGGACCAGTCCTAACAGCAGGGCAAATGGGCCGACCAGTAGCTCGTTCAGGCGCATGAACGCGGTCGCAGTGGCGCTACCAGTACCCACGCGTGCGACGATCACGGCCAGGCCAGCAATCACGATCGCCTCAAGCGCGGCGGCGAGGATTAACACCACTTCCGTCGCGATCGCTAGCGAAGCATTTCCCGTGCCACGATGCTCTAAATCTCCGATCACATCCCGCCCGGTTTATCGTGTGCCGACCCTGGTGTCAAGATTACGCCAGGCGGAGGGAACTATCAACGATGTTGCCGCGTTAAACAAGTAGGTACTGATGAGCAAGTGGCGAGTTTGCTCTCAGGACCATCCTCCGCAGCGGCTGGTGTGGCTGGCACCAGCCGCTGGCGATTTTAAGTAGGGAGTCGAGAGTTGCTCATCATCAGCACGGTGCCTGACGGCTGGCGCATTGCTCACAGCAAGGAACTCTCGACTCCCTACTCTCGACTCCCCACTCTCGACTCCCTACTCGCTACGCCAGCCGGGCAAATCGCAGTTCGAGGTCATGGCGAATCTGGTTGAAGGCTTGCTCCAGGTAGGGGAAGCCGACCCAGACGCAGGATAAGGCGAACAATCCTCCCGTGAGCAGCCGGAGTTGCCAGGTACTTTCTCGCAGACCAAAGAGCTGGGTGAAACCGTCGAGCGCCATCGGCGCCCAGAGCACGAACATCCAGCGCCAGCGCAACGCCTGGATGCGCCGGTGGAACCACGGCAAGATGGCATAGCCCAGGCCGAGAATGAAGATGCCGGTATAGATCGCCATGCAGCGCTCGCAATAGCACATCTTCTGGCCGAAGATGTAGAAGGAGCGATTTGGCAACTGGTGGCAGGTCAGGCCGTAGAAGAAGTAGATCACGTTGGCCGGCAATGTGTAGCCACGCGAACGGAGGAGCGGACCGAGAATCGGCAACCCGGCGTAGAGGCCGCCGAGAATGTTGACGGCCAGCAGCCAGTGCCGCGCGATGGCCAGGACGATGGTGTCCACTTTGAGGACGAACGCCCGCGTGCGCGGCGACATTTCCGGCGGCGCGCTCACGCTTTGCCCGGCCACCAGTTTGCCATCCAGCCGTGCCCGATCGCTCATTTCACGTAATCCTCTCCGTGCCGGCGC
Organism: Thermomicrobiales bacterium; assembly: GCA_035763465.1. Classification (GTDB taxonomy): domain Bacteria; phylum Chloroflexota; class Chloroflexia; order Thermomicrobiales; family CADCWN01; genus DASUBC01. The sequence goes on along the minus strand of DASUBC010000502.1, from coordinate 3,834 downwards.
TCAGGCCAGCACCGGCGCCCGCTTGCCTTCCAGCAGCCCCGCCGCCAGTTGCAGGGTCTTCTCTACGTCCGCGTCGTCAATCTGATAGTGCGTGACCATCCGCAGGCCACGCAGCCCGTAGTTTGAGACCCGCACACCGCCCTCGGCCATACCGCCGATGAACTCGTCGGTGCTCAGGCGAGCTGGGTCGGGCTTGAAGATGACGATGTTGGTCTGTACCGTCTCCAGGTCAACTGTGATGCCGTCAACCTCCGCCAACCCTTCGGCTAGCCGCCGCGCCCGCCGGTGATCTTCGGGCAGGCGGTCCACCATCTCGGTCAGCCCGACGAGCGCGGCGGCGGCGATCACGCCGGCCTGGCGCATAGCGCCGCCGACCAGTTTGCGCGTCGCCCGCACGCGGCCGATGAACTCGCGCGAGCCGACGACGATCGAGCCGACCGGCGCCGCCAGCCCCTTCGAGAAGCAGAACTGCACCGAATCTACCGGCGCGGCGAGCGCGCTGGCGGGCACGCCGAGCGCCGTCGCCGCGTTGAAGATGCGCGCCCCGTCCATATGCACCGGCACGCCGCGCGCGTGGGCGACCCCGGCGAGTTCGGCGACCTGCTCGGGTCGCAGCACCGTGCCGCCGCAGCGGTTATGGGTGTTTTCGATACAGAGCACGCCCGTGCGCTGGTAGCCAGGACGCGGCGTGCGGATGAGGTCGGCGATCTCGTGCGGGTCGAGCATCCCGAAACGGTCGGTGTGGAGTTTGTTGAACGGCAGGCCGCCGAGCGCCGCGGCGCCGCCACTCTCGAACCAGAGCACATGGCTCTCATCGCCCAGCAGCACCTCGTCGCCGCGCCCACAGTGGGTCAGAATGGCGATCAGGTTGCCCATCGTGCCGGAGGCGACGTAGCAGGCCGCTTCCTTGCCCAGTTTCTCGGCCGCGAGCGCCTCCAGTCGGTTGACCGTTGGGTCGTCACCCAGCTGGTCGTCGCCGACTTCGGCCTCCGCCATCGCCCGGCGCATCGCCGGTGTCGGATGGGTCGAAGTATCGCTCCGCAGGTCAATAATCCCGCTGGGATGCGCCATGCCGTTCTTCCTCTCCCCACGCTCGCGCCAGCCGGCGCATCCACTGCCCCACTGCCTGCAAGTATAGTCCATCGCGCGCTGCGTTCAGTGTGGTGGGCGGGGAAATTGGGACGATCGGGCCACGCGGGTCGAAGGTCTGAAGGTCGAAGGTCGAAGGTTTCTTCGCTCAACGCCGTGGCTTGCCTACGAACATGGTTGGTAGATAGCCATTGCCTGATCAGGAGAGACCTTCGACCTTCAGACCTTCGACTTTCGACCCACCGTCACGGAATCGTCTGCAACGCCTGCCATTCAGCCTGCGCGAACCAGCCGCGTGTCGCGGGCTGGTTCCAGTCGGTCCAGCTGGTGTAGGGCGTAGTCGTGGGGATAGCGCCCGCGTTGTAGTAGTACGTCAGCACATCGAAGCGGTGGCCCGAGGCCAGCGACACATTCGGGTAGAGCGCCGGATCGTCGGTCGTCACCTGAGTCCAGTACCCCTTCTTTACCATCGCGCGGGTGGTGAAGGAGATGACCTGGGCCTGGAGGACGTCGTCAAGTGGGCCGAAGCAGGGCGGTGGGAAGCCGCGCGAGACACACGTCGCCGGCTGATAGCCCCTGGCAACGTCGTAGAAGGCCAGACTGCCAACGCTGGCCCAGAGGTTGTCGTCCACCCAACCACGGTCGGTGAAGGTATTGCCGTGGTTTTCCAGGTCCCAGCCGAAGGGGCGGGCAACGAGCGCGGCCATCTGCGCGCGGAGCGTATAGCTGGCGGGGCCGTAGGTGCCGTCCAGGTTGCCGTGAATGATGCCGCGCGCGGTGAGCTGGGCGATCGCGCCGTAGTTGTCGTTGCCGGGTGATACGTCGGGGAAGGTCTTGCCCGGATAGTATTCGATCGCGCCGATGTCGCAGACAGCGCTGCCGTCACCGTTGCCATCTTGTGGCCGGGTAATGCCGAGCTCGTCCTCGCCGTTGCAGACATCGTGATACGCGTCAATCGCCGGACTGGTGGCTTGCAGGCCGTAGGCGATCGTCAGATTGCCACTGTTTTTGATCGGGAAGAGCTGCGGGTTCTGGCCGCTGATTGGTCCAGTGCTAAAGCTACTGGCCGTGCAGGCGGAGTTCTGGATGAGGTCGTAGTAGTCGTTCACCAGCGTGCCGGTGCAATCGGCGCCGTTGCCGGCCAGCAGACCGCCGTTGAGGAAGACGTTGCCGGCGTTGACCTTGAGGCCGCCGCCAGTGGGAGCGGTATTGTTAACGATGCTTGCCTGCATGATGAAGAGGTCGCCGCCATTCTCGATGCCGCCGCCCGTGTTGGCGGAGTTGCCGATGACGGACACGTTCCACAGGTTGGCGGTGGCGCCGCCCGCGTTGTAGATGCCGCCGCCATTCTTCCAGCCGGGGTATTGCGCCGTGCTGTCGCTGACCGTCACGTTCACCAGGTCTACCTGGCCGTGATTGTGGATCGCGCCGCCGTGCGCGTGGAACTCGCCGCCCGCGATATTCGACAATTGGCCGTTGCCGCCGCGCAAAGTCACATTCTGGACCCTGACGCTGGCGCCGCTGGCGATGTCAAGCACCCGGTCAATCTGTTGCGCGTCAATCACCGTGCTGGCGACGCCCGCGCCGGCGAGCTCGATGTTCGTGCCGGTGATGTCGAGGTCGCCGGTCGCGGGCGTGTCGGTCGGCGTGCCTGGTGGGCCAGGCGGGATCGGCTGGGTCAGCCGGTAGTAGCCGGCGCGCAGATAGATCGTCGCGCCGCTCGTGGCGTTGGCGGCAATCACCGCTTCGCGCAGCGAGCAATCGGCCGGCGCGCAGCCGTTCGGCGCGGGGTCGTCGTAGCGCGTGACGAAGAACTCGCCACTCGCCGCCCGCGCGCTGCCGTGTGGTATCAGCAGTCCGACGAAGCAGACGCAATAGACAATGGCGATGCGGATCACGAGCGGCCAGAGTCGCCGGTCGGTGATCCGGGTGCGGTGGCGGGCCATCCTTCTCCTCCTGCCTGGCGCCTGGCCTCCGGGCCCACGGCGAGATCGTTGTTCCCATCACTACGACGGCTGCGGGACGGCTGTTTCCCCCTGGCCGCTCTCTCCCCCGAGCACTGTCCTCTTTCCGGCCAAAGGTACAGGTCGGCCTCGCCCAGCGATGTGATAGCCTGAATGGTGCTATGTGGCGGATGGACGATTTCTGGCTGCTGGCGGAACGCCACCACACGAACCTGGGCGGCTGACAACGATGCGCGCAATGAGCAAACGACGAGGCGTCAACACACACGCGCCGCGCGGCTACGGCGCGCTGCTCGGCGCGTACCTGCGCCCACAGTGGCGGCAGGTGACGCTGCTGTTCGCGTTGCTGCTCGCCAGTATCGGCCTGCAACTCATCAATCCCCAGCTCCTCCGCTATTTCATTGACCGCGCGGTGATTGGAGATGCGGTAACTACCCTGACCGCGATCGCGCTGCTCTATCTTGCCGCCGCGATTGCCGGGCAGATCATTAACGTCGTCGAAACCTATACCGCCGAATCGGTGAGCTGGACGGCCACCAACGCGCTGCGCGCCGATCTGGCGCTGCACTGCCTGCGGCTCGACGCCGCGTTCCACGGCCGCCACACGCCAGGCGAGTTGCTCGAACGGATTGACGGCGATATTACGAAACTGAACAATTTCTTCTCGCGTCTCGTCGTGGCCCTCTGCGGCAACCTGCTGCTGGCGCTCGGTGTGCTGATTGTGCTGTTTCGCGTTGACCTGCGCGTTGGCCTGGCGATGACGCTCTTCGTGGCGGTCACC
>DASUBC010000501.1:0-6659 GCA_035763465.1 Thermomicrobiales bacterium | reverse complement strand
CATTAACCTTCGGTTTTCGGGGGCTACCTACCTGGCTCACTGGGCGGGGATGGCGGCTACCCACCTGCGTAAGCAGGTTCAAAACTGAGCGGCACACGGCAGCGTGGGGATTGCTTTTTTCTGTGTCTTCTCTGGCGACTTTACGGATTCTTCTGACTGATGCTCTATCTACTACATGGCGCAGATACCTTTCGCTCCGCCGCCCGGCTGCGCGAACTCCGCGCGACGCTTGACCCGGCGGGGTTTAACAGCGTGATGCTCGACGGGCAAAGCCCCGATGTCACCCTCGGCGCGTTGCGCTCGGCGTGTGACGCGCTGGCCTTCTTCGGCGGTGGCCGTTGTGTGGACGCCGCCGGCCTACTGACGCGCTGGAGCGCACGGGGCAAGAGCGCGGAAGGCGGACGTCGCGGCAAGAGCGACGACAAGGACGCCGATCCGCTGGCAGGGCTGGCCGCCTACCTGCCACACCTGCCGGAGACAACGACGCTCATCTTCTGGGAACCAGGGCATTATGAGCCGCCCGCGCCGCTTCGCGCCGTGCTGCGCGAGGCCGGCGCGGCGATCGAGGAGTTCCGGCCACCACTCGGGCGGGAGTTGCGCGAGTGGGTGGCGGCGCGGGCGCAGGCTGCCGGGGCGACGATCCGGCCGGACGCCATTGACGCGCTGCTCGACGCGCTCTGCCCGCAAGGCTGGCGCGAAGCGCCGCGCGGCCGTGACGCCGCCCTGCCCAACTTGCAGCGCATTGACACGGAACTACAGAAACTTGCGACGGCGGTCTTGAGCCGCGAGGCGCCGGTCATCAACGCGCGCGTCGTGGCCGCGCTGACCGTTGGCGAGGCCGAGACGAACGTCTTCCGGCTGGTTGACGCCGTGGCGGTTGGCGATACGCGGCTGGCGCTCGCGCGCCTGCGCGAAGCGCTCGACAGCGGCCTGGCGCCGGAGATGATTCTGGCGCTGTTGCAGGCGAAGTTCAGCACGATGGCGCGCGTGCGAAGCGCCCGCGGCGCGGCAAGTACGCTGGGTCTCAGCCCATATCGTGTGCAGGAGACGGCGCGCCAGGTCCGGCAACTCGGCGCGGACCGTGTGTCCGACTGTATTCGGATCGTGCTGGAGGCTGACGAAGCGATCAAGACCGGCCGGCTGCCGGGTGGCGACGATGCGCTCTACTGGGCAGTCCTCGAACTCTGCCGCGTCGGCGCGCCCGTGCCGCTCGCACTGCCGGGCGCCTGAGCGCGCCGGTTGTCTGCTCCGCCGGGTGCTGGCGCCGCGTGAAAGCCCGAGGTGGGGATGCGGAACCTCTTCTCAGTGCTCCGGGCGCGTAGCCTTGACGAATTGCGCCAGATCGCGGCCTGCTGGGATGTGCCGCTGACCGGCCAGACGACCGCCGACTTCGCCGCGCAACTCTACCGCGCCCTGCGCGAACCGTGGACCGTGCGTGACCGCGCCGCCGCGCTCGCCGCTGCCGAATGGGCCATTATCGAGGCGCTGGTGGAGGCGGCGGCTACACCCGCCGACCTGGCGGCGCGGGCCGGGATCGCGGCGACCGACGCCACTACTGCCATTGCCACTTTGCGTGCATGCGGTATCGTCGTCAGCGACGAGGGTGAGAGCGAGCAGGTCGAGGCTCTCGCGCTGCCGCGCGAACTGGCGACAGCCTTTGAACGGCTGCGCGACGAACGCCTGCTCGGCGCCACGCTTGGTCCGGAGACGCCGTTACGCGCCTTGTTGACCACGCTGGAAGGCGGCGAACTGGAGGAGGCGGCCGAGGCGTGGGGCGTGCGCGTGACGCCAGGCGCGATCGGCCGTGACGCGCTGACCGACGAAATCCTGGCCCGCGTGGACCTGCCCGACCAGCGCCGCGCGATTGTGGCGACGTTGCCGCCAGCCGCCGCGCGCGTCTTCGCCGCGCTCCGCGCCGCCCAGGGCCGGCTGGCGCTGACGGACCTGCGCGAACAGGTAGACCTGCCGCCCGCCGCACTTCGCGAAGCCCTGCGCTTGCTCGCCCGGCGGCTGCTGGTCTGGCATCGGTGGTCCGCTGGGGCGCGCGAACTCTTCGTACCGCGCGACGTGCTGGCGCCGCGCCGTCCACCACGCGATGCCCCCCCAACATTGACGCCGATCGCCGCCGCGCCGCCCGACCGCGCACAGGCGCTCTTCGAAGCGGCCTGGGATTTGCTGACAATTCTTCGCCGCCTGACGCTGAATACGCTTGAATGGCGCGAAGGCGACGAGGAACGGAACGCCACAGCGCTGCGCCGGCTCGCCCCAGCGCTGTGGCCGACCAGTGGGGAGCGTGTGCGTCCCGGCTACGTGCCATTCTTGCTCGCGCTGGCGCGCGATGCGGGTCTGGTGCATCTGGCCGACGAACGCTATGAGGTGACGGCGGCGGCTGACGCCTGGCGCAACCTTAGTTTCGCTGAACAGACCCGCGCACTCTTCACGCGCTGGCGGGCGGCGGTGGGCTGGCTCGAAGGTTTGAGCCAGGACGACCTGCAACTGACCGGCGTCAGCTGGCCGGCAGCCCGCGCGGCGCTGCTGGAAGAGCTACGCGCCTGTCCGCCCGGCGCCTGGTTTGACGCGACCACGCTGGCGACGCGCATCGCGCGCTTGCGCCCGGCCTTGCTCAGTGGCAGTTTCAGCGCGGCGCGTGCCAGCGGCCCGGCCGGCACGCGTGAAGAGGTGACCATCGCGGCGGTGCGGGTCGCACTGCACGGCGGATTGACGCCACTGGGTGCGCTGGCCGAGGGGCGCAGCCCGGATGGCGCGCTGGCGCTCGCGCTGACTGCTCTGGGCGCCTGGCTGCTGGGATCAGGCGCGGAACCGGCGCCGCGTCCGGTCGGTGATCGCCCTCTGGCGGTCGGCGCCGACTTCGAGGTGCTGCTCTTCCGGCCTACGCCGCGCCGCCTGTGGGCGCTCGGCGCAATCGCCGAACTCGTGCGGCTCGATACCGTCTGCGTCTACCGGCTAACCGAAGCGGCCGTGCGTCGCGCGCTGGGAACCGGGCTGACCATCGAGCAAATCGAATCCTTTCTGACACGCGCCAGCCGTGCGCCGTTGCCCCAGCCGGTTGCGTTCGCCCTGCGCGACTGGACGCGCGGTCAGGCCGGTATTCAACTCACCCGCACGCTGGTGCTGCGCCTCACCGATCCGGCAGCCGCCGACCGCTTGCGCTCCGTGCTGGCGCGGGCCGGTCTGCCGGAACCGGAGTCACTCCCCGAACAACGCTTCTTGCTTGGTTTGCCGGACGAACCGGCGCTGACGGCGCTACTTGAGGCCCTGCGCGAGGCCGGATTCTTACCGCACTGGTCGCGCGAATCAGGTGGTGTGCCGGTAGCAACGCGATAGCGGACCAGCGCGTCAAGTCTGCTCTTCATGCGGGAATAAAACGCACGGTGACACGTTCTCATCAGGGAAGTCAGTCTGGCGAATAGTGTTGGCATCGCACCTGAGATCGTGGAGGTCTCGAACGTGCTGCCCGGAGCGATCGGGCGGGAAGAGCGGTGAGCCGCTGGGGGCTGGTCGGCTGGTCAGCACTGGCGCTGAAACGCATGGTGGACCCTGGTCGTAGACTTGACAATCGTGTTATACTTAGGGCGGACGAGCAGGCATGTGCTCATCTCCTCTCTCTCCACCGAGTTCGGTGACGATTTCGCGGCGCTACAGATTATCCGCTAGTCATGCGCGGGATGCCGGAAGGCATAGAACCCCTGCCGAAACTAAGCCTGTAACGCCCCTCGTAGCCGGCAGTCTGAGACTGACTGTTTTCTGGTGAGTATGGCATTTATGCGTTCGATCGTGTGCGCCTGGCGGTGGATATTGCCCGGCGCCTAGTGAGATGATGGGTAATATAGAGGGATGGCTACCAAGATTTCCGAAACCACACCGCGCGATTCGGCGACTGTTGAGCGCGGGGAACCGTTGGGTACTGATCAGACCGAAGCGGTGACAACTGATACTCCTACCCGGCGGACCACGCGTACAACGACGCGCCGCACCCCGACACGGCGAGCCGCTGGCGATACGGCGACTCCCGCCAACACTGAATCTACACCGACATCTGCCGCCACGCCTGTCGAAACCCCCGCCGAACCAGCAGCGAAGAAACCGGCCGTGCGACGGCGAACTACCGCGAAGGCCGCGCCTGCGCCAGAAGCGCCAGCTGTATCGGAAGCGCCAGCCCCGGTGGTCGCGCCACAGGCCGAGGCGAATCGGCCGGGCACGGCGTCGCCCACGCCCGCTCCAGCTGACCCACCGCAACCGGCGGCGACTACGCCGATCGCAGCGGCTCCAGTTGCCGCGCCAGCGATGGCCCCGGCGGAAAACCGATCGCCGCGTCCGGGTCAACGGCCCGATGGGGCGGCCGAGGCGCCCGCGCCCCGCGAAGCGCGCGTCGAGCCGCGCACCGGTCGCGGCCCCGCGCCGATGCTGCAGACGTCACGCCCGGCGCCTGGACAACGCGAACGCCAGAGTTTCCCCGCACATCAGTCCGCGCCCCGTCCGCCGGCACAACAGCATGGTCTGGGCCAGAATGGCGCCGCTCGCGGCCCCGAGGCAAATGGCCGGCAGCAGCACCCCATCGTGGGTGCGCCGGTGGCTCCGTCCGGCAGCGTGGCTGTCCAGCCCACTGAGCCATTCGAGCGCGAAGCGCGTCCGCGCCCGCAAACCATCAGCGTGCCCGAGCTGGAGGCGAAGACTGCCGATGAACTGCGCGAAATCGCGCGGGCGATTGGCATGACGGGCAATCTCCGCGCCAATCGCTACGAGATAGTTAATCGCATTCTGCAATTCCAGACGGAAATGCAGGGGAACATCTACGGCGAGGGCGTGCTGGAGATCATCGAGGACGGTTTCGGCTTCCTGCGCGGCGAGCGCCTGCTGCCTGGCCCCGAAGACATCTACGTCTCACAATCGCAGATTCGCCGCTTCGGTCTGCGGACCGGCGACCGCGTCGCCGGCCAGGTGCGCCCGCCGAAGGACAACGAAAAGTTCTTCAGCATGTTGCGTGTCGAGTCGGTCAACGGCGTTGATCCTGAGACCGCGCGCCGCCGGCCGGACTTCGAGAAACTGACGCCGATCTTCCCGCTCGAACTGATCGACCTGGAGACGACGCCAAACGTCCTCTCCACCCGGCTGCTCAACCTGGTCGCTCCCATTGGGCGTGGGCAGCGCGGCCTGATCGTCTCGCCGCCGAAGGCCGGTAAGACGATTCTCCTGAAATCCATCGCCAACGGCATCACCACCAACTACGACGATATGCACCTGATGGTCTGCCTCATCGGCGAGCGGCCGGAAGAGGTGACCGACATGCGCCGCTCGGTTGATGGTGAGGTCATCAGTTCGACGTTCGATGAGCCGGTCGAGGACCACACGAAGGTCGCGGAGATGGCGCTGGAGCGCGCCAAGCGGCTCGTTGAGGGCGGGCGCGACGTCGTGATTCTGCTCGACTCGATCACCCGCCTGGCTCGCGCCTACAACCTGGCGGTACCGCCCTCCGGCCGGACGCTCTCCGGCGGTATTGACCCGGTGGCGCTCTACCCGCCGAAGCGCTTCTTCGGCGCGGCGCGCAACATCGAGGGCGGCGGTTCGTTGACGATCATCGCCACCTGCCTCATTGACACCGGTTCCCGCATGGACGACGTGATCTACGAGGAGTTCAAGGGCACCGGCAACATGGAGTTGCACCTCGACCGCAAGCTGGCCGAGCGGCGCATCTACCCGTCCATTGACATCACACGTTCCGGCACGCGGCGTGAGGAACTGCTGCTCGATGACCAGACGCTCAAGCAGGTCTGGACGATGCGGCGGATGGTCACGATGCTGGGTGGCAGCGAAGGCACCGAGCTGATGCTCAGTCGCCTCGCCAAGACCAAGAATAATCCAGAGTTCCTGTTCACGCTCAACAAAGAAGTCTGAGCGCGGCACGCCGTACCAGCAAGCAATCGTGGCGGGGGCGTCCAACCGGCGCCCCCGCTGCTTGATCCAGAGGAAAGAGTGAATGCGGTACTATCTCTTACCCGTGGAGCAGGGCGAAACGATCAGCGATGCCGGCGAATCGGTCGTCTGGATGGCCTGCTCAGTGCTTCCCGGCGCCTATGAGGAAGCGCCGACCTTGGACGCGGCACGTGAACAACTCCGCGCCCTGGCGGTCCACATCATCGCCGAGCATCTTTTGCGCGACGACCCCCTCGACCCCGCCATCGCCGTCACCGACCTACCCCCCCACCCAACCGCAGATCTGCTCACTGTCCCGGTCGGCGACGCCGACCTCGAAGTCGTGCGCCAGGCTCCACTGCTGATGATCGAGCAACCCGAACCCTGATGAGGCAGAGCATAAACTCGGTGCTACTGAGAACGCCGGTGGTTGAAACTGCGGGCTGTCCTCATTCCGGTGTTGGTGGTTGCCGCCAACCTTGTGCCGCTCCAGGCCGGCGCAGGCCGGCCTTCATGGCGCAGCCCCTAGCCCGGGGCTTTAGCCCCAGGGCGCCTCATCCGCCAGGCTACTCACTCATCCCTCGTCTCTACGGCACATACAGCCGCTCGCGCTCCTCATACTCGTCCATGTCGTCGCGCATGAAGATGAAGGTTTTGCCTTGCTCGTTCGAGGCGGCCTGTGGTGTGCCGTCCTTGTCCAGCGCGACGATGTTCATGCTGCCGGCATA
>DASUBC010000500.1:0-6452 GCA_035763465.1 Thermomicrobiales bacterium | reverse complement strand
GCTGCCCTGCACCGAGAGGGTGATGGTGAAGGACTGGCCGGGCACGAGCTCGTACGCACCGATGTCGCACAGCGCCACGCCGTTCAGATCGCCGTCCTGCGGGCGGGCGACGCCACGCTGGTCGGTCGGCTGGCAGTTCGCACCGCTAGCCGGAATCTTGTCCACGGCGGGGCTGCCGAAGGGCAGCGCGTGAGTCGCGGTTGTGCTGGGCGCGTTGACGGCCAGTGGTTGCAGTTGCGGGTCGGTATTCGACAGGCTGTTGTTCGCCGCCGTGAAGCCACAGGTCGCACCGCTGTCGAGGTTGTAGCCGCCGTCGGTGATGGCGCCGGCACAGTTCGCGCCAGTATTGCCCGCGACGATCGTGTCCTGCGCGGCGATCGTGCCGTTGGGGTTGGTAGTACTGTTGACCGTATTCTGGAGACCGGTCGAATTGTTGGCGGTCACCGTCGCCTGGGTCAGCAACACTACGCCACTATTGTCGTTGACGACGCCGCCGCCGCCACCTGGCGCGACATTGCCGCTGATCGTGCTATTGATAATCGCGACGGCGGGAACCGGAATTGACGGCTGCTTACGCAGCGCACCTTTTGTCACCGCCGACCCTGCTTGGAGGATGCCTAAGCCGTTATAGATGCCACCACCGAAACCTGGCCCGCTAATGGAATTGCCACTCACGGTGCTATTCGTGAGCGTCAATTCTCCGGCGCTGGCAATGCCGCTACCTGCGCCAAGGCTGAAGGGGCCAGGAACGACGACGCCACTGCTGAGAAACGTTGTGGCGACGTTGTCACTGACCGTGACTCCGGTCAGCGACACGTTCCCCAGCAGGTTCGCGACACCACCACCGAAGCCACCGAAGCCAATGTCAATGAACGCTCCCGCTGCCGTGTTGTTGCTGATGGCGCCGCCGGTCACTTGTAGGCTGCCGTAAATATTGAGGATTGCGCCACCAAAGAACGCGGTATTGTTCGCCATCGTGACATCAGTCAGAGTTGCTGTCCCCGGTGACGTTGTATTCCCACCGGTCAATCCGGACTCGTTCGCATTGATCAGCGCCCCACCGATTTCGGCGCTGTTGCCGTTGAGCGTGCTGCTAGACAGCGTAAGCACGCCCAGATTGAGGATCCCGCCGCCTTGATTGACCGAAAGCGTGCTGCCCGTGATGGTCGCGACGCCGGTAACGTCATTAAGTAGAGCGGCGGCAAATACAACCAGGGTGTTGTTGACGAGGCCACCGTTCTTCGTGACGGCAGTGCCCGTGAGTGACAGGGCGCCGGCGTTATAGATAGCGCTGCCGCCACTGGTAATCCCCGAATTCGTGTTGCCGCCAATGTTGGCGCTGATAGTGGAGCTGGTTACGGTGAGCGTCCGGCCAGCCGCGTTGTAGATGCCACCGCCCGGGGCGGTATTCGAACAACAGCCACTTGTCACCGCGTTGTTCTTGGTGACCGTGACATCGTTCAGCGTGAGCGAGCCGTCAACCGCAGCGGCCCCCACCGGCGCCACCGGCTGCCCGGTCATGTCGTCGGCGAGAATGCCCGCGCCATTCTGGTTCTGGACATAGCCATTCTGGACCGTCAGATCGTTCATTACCACGTTGAAGCCGGAGAAGACCTGAAAGACGCGGTCGGGATTCAGCGTGGGGACGCCGTTGGCGTCAAGGCCGTCGCCATCCACAATCGCGCCCGCGCCGTTGATGGTCACGTTCGCGTGGATATCGAGGTCGCCGGTCGCGGCGTTGTCCTCATTCGGGCCTTGGAGTGTCAGGGGGTAGGTTGCGCCGGCCGCCAGGTTGATGATGAACGTATTGCCGGCATCGGCGGCTTGCAGCGTATTGGCCTCAATGATCGCCTGACGTAACGTACAGGCGCCAGTCGCCGTCGCGCAGACACCGCCGCCAACTGCATCGGTCGTGCTATTGACATTGAAGGTGTATGCCGTTGCCGCTGCCACGTTCGTCGCGGGCAGTAGTCCAGCAAGGAGGGTCACGATCGTCAGCAAGACCAGGAGGCGCGGGAAATGCCCGGTCCGTCGTGAACCGGGCAGATTGGCTGGTTGAGACCTCATCAATACTTCTCCCCTAGTGATCTGGCGCACCAATCGCTCTTGCGGCCAGCCTGTTGTCGAGGATGTGGAACCTGGACAACGAATGGCCGGCGCATAATCATGAAGACGCTCGCCGCGACGGTGTTACGGTTTTCCACACAGGGGCTAACCCCAGGAGTGCTTCTGGCCTGGTACACCTCCTTTCAGCACTGAACAAACCGGTCAACAGCGACCGGTTGATGCTATCGAGTTGTCACTACTTCGCAGCATATCGCATTCAGACGCAGGTCACAAGCGCGTTCGTACGCGGACAACTAGGATATTAGTCCCAATTGTCAGCTTCAGGAATGAAAGCAGCCAGCCCAGCGTTGCCATAACGAGAGGGTTTGAGGAGGAACTTGCATTTCTTTATCATCATACATAACAATATGCTCGCGAGAGCAGCGCCGCGCTTGGCGGCAACAGGATGAGGTGACGGCATGGTAATCGCAGCCCCTCGGCAGAGCGGCGCTAACGCGCTCGACCTGATCGGCAATACCCCGCTGGTGCGGCTGACGAAAGTCACGGCCGATCTTCCAGCTGGCGTGACCATCGCGGGGAAGGCGGAGTGGCGTAACCCCGGCGGCAGCGTCAAGGACCGGCCGGCGCTGGCGATGATTCAAGATGGCATCGCGCGCGGCCTGCTGACGCCGGGCAAAACGATTCTGGAGGCGACCAGCGGTAACACCGGCATCGCGCTGGCGATGATCGGCGCGATGCTGGGCTACCAGGTCGAACTCTGCCTGCCGGCGAACGCCAGTCCCGAGCGCAAGCGTATTCTGCGCGCGTATGGCGCCAAGGTAGTGCTGACTGATCCGCTGCAAAGCAGTGACGGTGCGATCTACGAGGCGCGGCGGCGCTTCGCGGCGAACCCGGACGGCTATTTCTACCCCGACCAGTACAACAACGACGCCAACTGGCGGGCGCACTACAACACGACCGGGCCGGAGATCTGGGCGCAGACTGAAGGTCAGATCACGCATTTTGTGACCGGCCTGGGGACGAGCGGCACGTTCATGGGCACGGGGCGCCGGCTGCGCGAAGAGAACCCGAACATTCGCCTGATCGCGATGCAGCCCGACGGTCCGCTGCATGGGCTGGAAGGGTTGAAGCACATGGCCTCCGCGCTGGTGCCAGGCATCTACGACGCGACCTTCCCCGATGAGATCGTCGCCGTCGAGACTGAAGCCGCCCACGCGATGGCCCGGCGGCTGGCGCGCGAAGAGGGGCTGCTTGTCGGCATCTCCGCCGCCGCCAATGTCGTCGCCGCTGTCGAGCTCGCGCGCACGCTCGACAGTGGCACCATCGTGACCATCTTCTGCGACGGCGCGGACAAGTATCTGTCGGAGCGGTTCTGGGACGAAGCGAATGACGAATGACGAATAACGAATTGGGGACGGAGGTCGGCTAGCACGGTGATTGACCTCGACCGTTGTCTATTCGTCATTCGTCATTACGCGGGGGTGCTGGTGGCGCTGAACTGGACAGCGGAGCAGGGGGCGATGATCGCCCGGCACGGCGAACGTGGATATCCGAACGAGATTTGCGGCTTTCTGCTGGGCACACGCACGGATGGCACAGCGACCGTGCGGGAAGTCGTGCCGGTGGAGAACCACTGGGAGGCGCTTGACGAGCGCCGCCGCCGCTTTATGATCGCGCCGGAGGATTTTCTGCGCGAGGAGCGGCGGGCGCGCGAAGCCGGCTGGGAAATCCTCGGCTTCTACCATTCGCACCCGGATCACCCGGCCCGCCCGTCCGAGACCGATCGGGAAGCTGCCTGGCCGGGCTATTCCTACGTGATTCAGTCGGTGCGTGACAGCAGCGCCGCTGAAGTGACCAGCTGGCTACTCAAAGATGATCGTTCGGGGTACGATCAAGAAGACATTGTGGATTGCGGAATGCGGAGTGCGGATTCTGCCTCTCCGAACGCAGCGGTTGCTGGGCAAGGCAGTGCCTCGACCAGCGCCAATCCGCAATACAAGGGGGAGGAACATGGCTGATCGGGTAAAGATTCTGGTGCCGACGGCGCTGCGGCAATTCGCGGGGGGTCGCGAGGAAGTCGAGGCCGGCGGTGCGACAGTGGGCGACGTGCTCGGGCAATTGACGACCGCGCACGCCGACCTGAAGAAGCATCTCTACAAGGACAACGGGCAACTACGGAACTTCGTCAACATCTATCTCAACGACGAGGACATCCGCTATCTGGAGAAGGCAGCGACACCCGTTGCCGATGGGGACGTGATTACCATTGTTCCGGCGATCGCTGGTGGGGCGCAAGCGGTGGAGGAACTGACGCTGTCCTCTGAAGAGGTGGCGCGCTACAGCCGCCACCTGATCATGCCTGAAGTGACGATGGAGGGGCAGAAGAAGCTGAAGGCGGCGAAAGTGCTGCTGATCGGCGCGGGCGGTCTCGGCGCGCCGCTCGGGCTGTACCTCGCGGCGGCGGGCGTTGGCCGCCTCGGTATCGTGGATAGCGATGTGGTGGACGACTCGAATCTCCAGCGCCAGGTGACCTACACTACTGACGACATCGGCGTGCCGAAACTGGTGGCAACGCAGCGCCGGCTGGAGGGTCTCAACCCTCACATCGAGATCGTCACGCACGAGACGCGGCTAACGAGCGAGAACGCGCTCGACATCTTCAAGGACTACGACATCATCGTTGACGGCACCGATAATTTTCCGACGCGCTATCTCGTCAACGACGCCTGCGTGCTGCTCGGCAAGCCGAACGTCTACGCCTCGATCTTCCGGTTCGAGGGGCAGGTCTCGATCTTCTACGCCCAGGAAGGGCCGTGCTATCGCTGCCTCTACCCCGAGCCGCCGCCGCCGGGGCTGGTGCCATCGTGCGCGGAGGGTGGCGTGCTGGGCGTGTTACCTGGCATCGTTGGCGCACTCCAGGCCGCCGAAGTCATCAAGTTGATTCTCGGCATTGGTGACCCGCTGATTGGCCGGCTGCTGCGCTTCGACGCGCTGAAAATGAGCTTCCGCGAGTACAAGTTACGGAAAGACCCCGACTGCCCGATCTGCGGCCAGCACCCGACCGTCACCGGCCTGATTGATTATGACGAGTTCTGCGGCGTCACTGCGGGTCCAGAGGTGGAGCTGGACGCGAAGGAGGAAATCACGCCGCGCGAGTTGAAGCAGCGGCTCGACGCGGGCGAGCGGATCGTGATTGTGGACGTGCGCGAGCCGCACGAATGGGCGATCGGCACGATTGACGCGCCCGACGTGCGCTTCATCCCGCTCGGCGACCTGCCCGCGCGGATGCACGAACTCGACACCGCCGACGAGATCGTCACGCAGTGTCGCTCGGGCGCGCGCTCGGCCAGAGCGCTCGGCATTCTCCAAGGCGCGGGGTTCCGCAAGCTGAAGAATCTCACCGGCGGCATCCTGGCCTGGTCGGACGACGTAGATCCGTCCTTGCCGAAGTATTAGGCGAGAGTAGAGAGTAGGGAGTAGAGAGCCACTCGCTAGGGGCAGGGTGCCAATAGACCGGCGCGGCGCCGATAACGAGGAACTCTCTATTCCCTACTCTCTACTCTCGCCTATACTTCCCGCATGGCCCTGTGGTGGAATTGGCAGACACGGGGGACTTAAAATCCCCTGGCTTCGGCCGTGTGGGTTCGAGTCCCACCGGGGCCACCGCGCCAGCAACCCGCAGCACAACACGGAAAATGCGACCGGGCCGCTCGTCGAAGCGGCCCGGTCGTGCGCTGATCGTACGCGGATGTAGCCAACCATGTAGCCAAACTTTGGCGAGGCGGCGCGTTACTCCGCTGCGGGCAGCGGCTGCAGGAGCCCAGCCATGGCGGTGGCGGCGTCCCGTTGGGCCTGGGGCAGCACATGGCTGTAGGTATTCATCGTCACGGTGATCGTGCTGTGCCCGAGCAGTTCCATGATGACCCGCGGATGGACCCCCTGAGCGACCAGCAGCGAGGCGCAGGAGTGGCGCAGATCATGGAACCGCAGGGCCGGCAGGCCCGCCCGCGCGAGATGCCGGTGAAACTGCTGGAGCACGGTGAATTGCGACAGCGGCCGGCCGTCCGGGCGGGTGAACACCAGCTCCCATGCATTGTGCCAGGCCGCACCGCCGGCACGCCGTTCCGCCAGTTGTCGCGCGCGATGCGCACGGAGGGCCGCAGTGAGGAGCGGCGCGAGCGGCAATGTGCGGCGACTCTGGGGGGTCTTCGGCTCCACGAGCTGCGGCGGCCGACCAGGCAGCTGCTGCAGCGCCACCCGGACCTGGAGGAGCCCCTGGTCGAGATCGAGATCCTGCCACCGGAGTCCCAGCGCTTCACCTTGCCGCAGCCCCAGGGCCAGGGCCACGGTGTACAGCGCTTCCAGCCGATCGCCGCGCACCGCCG
>DASUBC010000499.1:0-2766 GCA_035763465.1 Thermomicrobiales bacterium | reverse complement strand
GCGCAGCGCGCCATCCGCCAGAATTGACGCAGCGCGGCGGGCTGGCTATGCTAAACCGGCGGCAGCGCGCACGACATATCCCCTGCGATTGTGGCGGCAGCGCGGTGAGTGAGGAGCACAACATGGCCGAGACGGGCGCGGCAGTGCTGGTGCGGGCGCTTAAGGCGGCTGGTGTCGAGCGCATCTTCACGCTCTCGGGCAACCAGATTCTGCCGATCTATGATGCCTGTCTCGACCAGGGGATCGCGATCACCGACACGCGCCACGAAGGAGCGGCGGCGCACATGGCCGACGCCTGGGCGCGGCTGCGCGGCGTGCCGGGCGTCTGCCTGGTCAGTGCGGGACCGGGGCATACCAACGCGCTGACCGCTGTGCTGAACGCGCGCCTGGCGGAGTCGCCGGTCCTCTGGCTCAGTGGCGGCAGCGACCGCGCGACCTTCGGCAAGGGCGGCTTTCAGGAGCTCGATCAGCCAGGCATCGCGGCGCACGCCTGCAAAGCAGCCTGGCGGGTGGAGGACGCACGCGAATTGCCCGCGCTGGTCGCGTGCGCCTGGGAAACGATGCTGTCCGGGCGCCCAGGACCGGTACACTTGACGCTGCCGGCTGATCTGCTGGCTGGGCCAGCGGACGGCGCGGCGGTGGCGGCCACGCCGGTGCCGCCACTGTCACGAGAGGCTGATCCAGCGGCGATCGAACGGGCGCTGGCCGCGCTGGCGGCGGCGGAGCGGCCACTCGTGCTCGCCAGCCCATCGGCCGCGCGGGGCGCGGCGGGCGCGGCGCTGGCTGCGTTCGGAGCGGCGACGGGTATCCCGGTGTTCGCGATTGACAGCCCGCGTGGCCTGACCGATCCCGCGCTGCACGACGCCAGCGCCGCCTTCCGCGCGGCCGATGTGATCTTGCTGCTGGCCCCGCTCGATTACGCCGTCGGGTTCGCCGGGCCAAAGGCATTTGACCCGGCCGCGACACTGATCCAGGTTGCGTCAGACGCGAGTGAATCGGGCCGCGTGGCGATCGGGCTGGCCGGCGACGCGGCGGCGGCGCTGGCGCAGTTGCGTATGGGCGCGGTGATCCATCAGTGGGACGCGAGCGCCTGGCGGGCGCGCCTCGACGCGGCCCGCGCGGCTGGGCGCGCGCGGTTCGCGGCGTGCGAGCGGTCGGATGAGACGCCAATTCACCCGTTGCGCCTGCTAGCCGAAGCGCGCGATCTGCTGCCGCCGGACGCGGCGGTAACGATTGACGGCGGCGAGTTCGCGCAATGGGCGCGCTGGGCGTTTGGCGACTGGTCCGGTCCGGTGCTGGTGAACGGCAAACTGGGTATGATTGGCCCGGCGATCCCCTTCGCAATCGGCGCGGCGATCGCGCGGCCCGGCGCGCCGGTGGTCGCGTTCCTCGGCGACGGCACGTTCGGCTTCCACGCGCTGGAGTTCGATACCGCCGTCCGGCATAACGTGCCGTTCGTCGCCATCATCGGCAACGACGCCACCTGGGCGGCCGAGCGCCACCGCCAGGTCGCGTTCTATGGCGCGGATCGCGTCGTCGCCAGTGATCTGCTGCCAAGCCGGTACGATCAGATCGCCAGTGCGCTGGGTGGGCACGGCGAGTTCGTGCAGCGGCCGGAGGAGATTCGTCCGGCGGTTGCACGCGCGCTGGCGAGCGGCAAGCCGGCCTGCGTCAACGTGCTGGTGGCGAGCGTGCCCAGTCCCGCCGCGCCGGTCTGAGCGATGACACCGCCAGGCACGATCGTGCTGCTGAATGGGACCGGTAGCGCGGGGAAGACGAGCATCGCGCGGGCAATTCAAGCGCGGGCGGACGAACCATGGCTGCATCTCGGCATGGATCAGTTCTACCTCGACATCTGCCCGCCGCACTTTTTGCTGCGCGAGCTGGCCCCTGGCGCGACGCCTACAGGCGATGAACGTGAGGCGGTGCTCTTCGTGCCCACCGGCGGCGAGCCGCTGGAGACGGCGATCGTCATTCCCCCGTTCGGCCACCAGCTCATCTCCGGCCTCCATCACGCCGTCGCCGCGCTGGCGGGCCTGGGTCACCGGGTGGTCGTGGACCATGTGCTGTCGGAGCCGGCCTGGTTGCGCGAGTGTGTGGCGCTCTGGGCGCCGTTCCCGGTGCTCTTCATCGGCGTGCGTTGTCCGCTCGCCGTCGTCGAGGCGCGCGAAGCAGCGCGGGCCGAGCGCACCGTCAAGGGCCTGGTGCGCTGGCTATTCGACCGGGTGCATGTTTACGGTGACTACGATCTGGAAGTAGATACCGCCGCCGCGACCCCGGCAGAGTGCGCGGACACGATTCTGCGCCGCCTGGCCGGGGGGCCGCCGCCAGCGGCATTTCGGCGACTGGCAGAAGACCTGCCTGACATCGCGCCGTAGTGACCAGTTAGAGCCAGCGGGCGAGGAACGCGAGGATGGCCGCGCGCATATCCGCTGTCTCGAAGTGCCCGGTGTTGTAGCGGCGCAGCTGCCAGGCTTCCGGCACGCCCATTTCGGTGTATGTCTGCTGGAGCGCCTGGTCAATCCTGTCGAGTCCCACCGGTGGGGTCAGCCGGTCGAAGTTGCCGGCCAGGCTCAGGTGGGGCCGTGGCGCGATGAGCTGGTTGATCTCCGCTGTGCTGAAATGCTTCAGGAGGCGCGGCACGTAGTAGTAAATACCGTGACCATCTAGCCCGCGCGTCTCAATCAGCGCCTGGAAATCGGTGAGACAACAGAGGTCCACGCAGACCTTGACGCGCTCGTCCAGCGCGGCGACCCACCAGGCCAT
>DASUBC010000498.1:0-6436 GCA_035763465.1 Thermomicrobiales bacterium | reverse complement strand
CGCGGCGCAGCACCGCCTGCTCGTCGCCGGGCGTGCCATAGGGTAGGACGCCCTGTCCCGCCCGCCGCACCGGACCGAGGTAGCGGCGCACCAGGTCCGCGATCGCCGCGCGCGGCGGGAACGGGTGGGGCAGGGGCCGGTCGGGCTCAGGCAAGTCCTCCTGCGGAGCGCTGACCTGGACGAAGGCGCCACCAGGCTCCAGCATGGCGAGGACGGCCGCGGCGACGCGGTCGCGGTCCATCCAGTGAAAGGACTGGGCGAAGGTCGCCACGCGGATCGCGCCCAGGCCAGCGGGCAGCTCCTCCGCCCGGGCGCACACCCACTGCACATTGCCGATGCCCAATGCGGCGGCTCGCCGCTCGGCCTCGACGAGCATGTCCGCGTCAGGGTCCAGCCCGACCACCTCCGCGAACAGGTGCGCGAGGCGGAGGGCGATCGTGCCCGGGCCACAGCCGACGTCGAGCAGGCGGCCACGCCCATCAAGGGCCAGGGCGCCGGCGATCGCGTCGGCCAGCCCCGGCGGGTACGGAAGCCGGCCACGCTCATAATAGCGAGCACTGCCCTTGAAAAGCGTCGCATCCCATTCCCAACCACGCGGCATCGTCTCGCTCCTCGCGCAGGCTCCGCCGGGCCTCTCTCCATAGTGTGTCATGCGCGCTCCGGCCACAGCAAGCCCACCGCCCGCCTGGACCAGGGCCACGTCGTTGGCCGTCCGCTTGCGGAATCGCTGGCCCAGGCACGCCCCGATCGGTGACGACCACAGAGAGCTGGGACGACTCCGCGCCCTGAACGCCGCCGGGGCGCGGACCACGGCCATCAGCGCAGGGACTGGAGTTCGAAGACGCGCCGTCCCACCGCCGCGTCCACCGGCCGGTTGAGGTCAACCCCATCCACCGTGCGGATGAACCAGCGCCCGCCCGGCAGCCGGCGCGCGAGCGGCCCGAGCGTGTCGCGGAAGAACGCCACGCGCTGCGGCTCATCCAGCTCGGTCGCCCGGACCACTTCGGTCCGGCGGCGTACGGTGATGGTCGCCTGGCCGGCGGCCCGCAGATTCCGCACCCACTGGACGTCGCCCCAGGGCGCCCAGACCCAGCGCCGGCCGGCGACCGCGATGATCGCTACCGGCGTAGTGCGCGGCTGCCCACTCTTGCGGCCCCGCACCGTGAGGAGCCCATTGGGGCCGAGTGGCACGCCTGCGGCCAGGAGGGCTTTGGCGATCGGGTTGAACACTGCAAACACCCACCGTGGGGGCATGTTGAGCACGCGGGCGGCGCTGCCAGTTTGCTCGCTCATCTGATCACTCCTTGCCTCTGTCGCGGGCGGCGGTCACCGGACTACGGACGCCACCCACGCGATCATGAATCTGGGGCACGCCAGCCCATGCTGACAGCCCTGGCGCCACGCAGGGTAGCGCCCTGCCGGCTCTGACACTAGACGAGACAGCCCCCCTGTCTGTGACATGGGGCGGGTGCTGCCGCTGGGGCGCCCGCCCCATCAGCGTCAAGGGGGAATTCCTGGCTCGGCAGCCGGATGCTCCGGCTCTGCTACGATAGGACCGGGCAGTAGCGTGGTGATCGGGTGGCGCCGCTGGGGGTGGCGCGAGCACAGGAAGGACAGGAGCAATGCGGATCGTGACCGATCGATTGGGGATTGCGGCGCTGTTCGTGGACGAGACGCTGGCGAGCACGGACACGCCGCTCTACTTCCACCACCGTACGGTGCCGCCGGGAGGGCGGGCGCACGCCGCCCATGCCCATGCGGCCGACCAGGTGGAGGGGCTGTTCATCATCGAAGGCGAGGCGGAGATCCAGATTGACGACGAGGTGCAGCGCCTCCAGGCAGGCGAGGCGGCGCTGATCAACACCCGCCGCCTGCATGGGTTTCGCAATGCCGGCGACACGCCGTTGCGCTACCTGGTGATGACCGCGCCCGGCCCGCCACGCCTTGCCTCCGATACCGCGCGCTAGCCAGGACATTCCGCTATAAGCCCGTGCAGCTCTGTCCTTCGATCGCGAACTGGGCATAGTGCTGCTGCCCGGCGCGCGGGTGCGCCCGGCTCGCCCGTTCATCAGTTTTCGCTCTATCCGTCAGACGGCTGCGCCCGCGCCGACACCAGCCTTCACCAGCGCGTCGTAGAGACCCTTG
This sequence comes from Thermomicrobiales bacterium, assembly GCA_035763465.1. Taxonomy (GTDB): domain Bacteria; phylum Chloroflexota; class Chloroflexia; order Thermomicrobiales; family CADCWN01; genus DASUBC01. The sequence continues at coordinate 4,291 of DASUBC010000498.1, read as the reverse complement.
TCAATCGCGGCCACGCGGTCGGGGAGCTGGCCGGTGAGCGCGGCGCGCGCGATTTCCGCCGCGCGTTCGGACGCGCGCACCTGCCCTTCCTCCGAATAGACCGCGATATGTGGGCTGAGGAGCACGTTGGGCAGCGTGAGCAGCGGGTTATCCGGCGCGATCGGCTCGGTCTCGACGACATCCAGGCCCGCGCCGCCGAGGTGGCCGGAGCGGAGGGCGTCAATCAGCGCCGCTTCGTCAACGATCGGGCCGCGCGCCGTGTTGATCAGCCACGCGCCGCGCTTCATCAGCGCCAGCCGCTCAGCGTTCAGCAGGTGATGGGTGCCTTCCCACAGCAGCGCGTGGATCGTCACGTAGTCCGCTTCTTGCAGCAGTTGTTCCAGCGGCACGAGCGGGATGCCGAGGTCGGCGACCTCGCTCTCCGCCACGTAGGGGTCGGTGGCGATGACGCGGAAGCCGAGCGCCCGCGCGCGTGTTCCGGCGATGCGGCCGATGCGGCCGAAGCCGACGACGCCGACCGTCTGCGCGCGTGAGTTGTGCAGGACGAGTGGCGGCGTGGCCTGGTGAGCGCGCCAGCGCCCGCCGCGCACTTCCTGGTCGAAGGCGACGAGTTGCCGGTTCGCGGCCATCAGAAAGGCGAGACCCTGCATCGCCACTTCCTCGGAATAGGCGTCCGGCACGTTGCAGACGAGGATGCCGCGCGCCGTGGCCGCCGGCACGTCAATATCGTTGTACCCGACGTAGGGCCGTAGAATCATCCGGCATGACAGCTGGTCGTAGATGGGGCCAGTGAGTTTCGTCCCCCCGGAGACCAGGACATCAACCTTCGTGAGCGGTTCGGCGACGTGGCCGGCGGCGTCAACAAGTGGCATGGCGACGATCTCCGCGCCGATGGCGGCGAGCGCCTGGCCGGTGCGGCTGGTGTTGCTCCAGCCCGCTGTGCCGACACCGAGCGTGCCCAGACCCTGACCCGCGCGTTCCCACCGGGCGAGCGCCTGCCGCACGACCTGTTCTTCGGGTGGCTGCTGCATCATTGGTTGAACTCCATCCTGTTCTCACACGCCGATCCACACCGGCCGCGCCGGCGACACGGTTACTTGTCACGCGGCGGTCATTATAGGCGACCGCCGCCGGTTGGCAAGTCACTCGTCTGACATCCGACCGGCATAGCCCTCACCCCCTGGCCCCCTCTCCTGTGCGCGGGCGGGGGGGAACTGCCGATGCGCTGACGAGTGTTCCCCCTCGCCTGCAAGGCGGGAGAGGGGGCCAGGGGGTGAGGGCCGTCCCAGCATCCATATCGCCGCAATGGTAGGATTGTGGCGCGCGAGTGTGCCCATCATGCGCTGGCGAGAAATATGCGAGCAAGGGACGTAGTTGCGCCGGACCGCGCAGTATGTTAAGAGAGGTCGCAACTGGCTGGCGCGATCGGTAGAGACATTTCGGATCGCAGCGGTGCGATCCGGGCTGGCGATGTACGAGGGGGAGGTGACCCGTTGGCTCTGACTGTGCAGCCGGACCTTGCGGCCCGGCAAGCCGAACTGGAACAACATTTTCCACAGTGGGAGAAGATCGGCGACTGCATTGACAACTTCATTGACGTCTTCGAGAACTACCGCCAGAGCGGGCATCCGGGCGGGTCGCGCTCGAAGCGGCACATCCTGGTCGCGCTGACGCTCGGCGGCTTCATGCGCTGGGACATTCGCCATCCCGAAAAGCGCTTTGGTGACCGCTTCGTGCTCGTCGCGGGCCACACGGTGCCGCTGATCTACGCGACACTGGCCGCCTACAACACCGCTCTGCACGCGAAGTACGAGCGTACCGGTGACGCGCGCTACGCCGTGCCCGAAGCGGACGAGCGCCAGCTCATGTGGCGCGACCTGCTGGGCTTCCGGCGGCGCGGCGGCCTGGCGGGCCACGCCGAGATGGAAGGCAAGACACTCTTTTTGAAGTACAACACCGGGCCGTCGGGCCACGGTTCGCCGCCGGCGGCGGGCGAGGCGATGGCGCTGAAGCGCGCGGGCGCGACGGGCGTCAAGGTTTTCGCGGTCGAGGGTGAGGGCGGCCTGACGCCGGGCGCGTCGCACGAGACGAAGAACTCGGCCTGGGGTCTCGGCCTCGACAATTTCTACTACCTGATTGACTGGAACGACTACGGCATTGACGCGATGCCGACCAGCAATGTCATCCACGGCGATCCGCAGTCCTGGTTCGAGCCATATGGCTTCCGCGTGCATGGCACAACGCAGGGGTCGAACTACGCTGAAGTAACGCGCACGCTGCTGGAGGCAGTCGAGACGCCGAATCTCGACCAGGCGCCGAACATGGCCTGGTTCAAGACGGTCAAGGGCCGCGGCTACGGCGTGACGGGCTACAAGTCACACGGCACGCCGCACAAGCTGAACTCCGACCTCTTCTGGCAGGGGCGGCAGCAGTTCGCCGACAAGTATGGCGTGACCTGGCACGGCTTTGGCAAGGAGGCTCCGAGCGACGCCGCCGAACAGCGCGCGCAGTTCGAAGCGAACCTGAAGGTCATCGCCGACGCCATCACCAGCGATGACGCGCTGGTGGACTACATGGCCGACCGCCTGGTCGAGCTGGGTGAGTCGGTGCCCGAGCAAATCCCTGGCTTCAAACTCGACACGTCGAAGAATCCCTTCCAGGACAAGCGTTTCTGGGATTTCCCGAATTACCCCAAAGAGATGTACGTCGAGCCAGGGAAGAGCGTCGCCAACCGCGCGGCGCTGGCGAAGTGGGGCGCGTACGTCAACAGCCTCGGCAAGCAGGACTACGGCCGCCCGCTCTTCCTGGCGATGTCGGCGGACCTGGCAGAGTCCACGAATATCGCCGGCTTTGAGGACGGCTTCGGCGACATGCCGGGCTGGGGACGCTACGACCGGCACGAGAACCTTGACGGCGCGCTGCTGCCGCAGGAAATCACCGAATTCACCAACTCCGGTATCAGCGCCGGCATCGCGACGGTCAACTTCTCCACCACGCCGTTCGACACCTTCGATGGCTTCTATGCCACGAATTCGACCTATGCCTCCTTCTCCTACCTGCAATACCCGCTGATGCGCCTCTTCAGCCAGCTCGCGCAGGATTGCGAAATCAAGGTAGGCAAGGTGCTCTGGGTCGCGGGGCACTCGGGACCGGAGACGGCGGAGGACTCGCGGACGCACTTCGGCATCTTCTCGCCCGGCGTGACGCAACTCTTCCCCGAGGGCAAGGTCATCAACCTCATTCCGTGGGAGTACAACGAGGTGCCGGTGCTGCTCGGCACGGCGCTCGCCACGGAGGCGCCGATCATCACGCTGCACCTGACGCGCCCGGCCATCCAGATACCGGACCGCGCCAAACTTGGCATTGCCTCGCACTTCGAGGCGGCGCGCGGCGCGTACCTCGTCCGCGACTATAAGCCGAATCAGCCGAAGGGCGGCACGATTCTGGTGCAGGGGACGCTCTCGACCGCGAACACCATCAGTCTGTTGCCGAAACTCGACGAACTGGGTCTCAACGTCAAACTCGTCGCGGTCGTCAGTCCCGAACTCTTCCACCGGCAGCCGAAGGAGTACCAGGAACAGCTCATCTCCCCGGCTGACCAGCTCGACCTGACCTACATCACCAATAGTGCGCGCCGCCTGATGCGCGACTGGATCACGCACCGGGTCGCGGACGAGTACGCGATGTCGGCCGACTTCGACAACCGCTGGCGGACTGGCGGCAGTCCCGCCGAAGTCTACGAGGAGGCGCATCTCTCGCCCGACTACCTGCTGAAAGGCATCCAGCGTTTCGTCGCCGAGCGCGACCAGCGCCTCAGCCGGATCGCGCAGGCGGTCGAGGCAGCGCAGGGACGGTGACCCTCACCCTCACCCCCGCCTTCGCTCTCGCTCGGCACCCCCTCTCCCGCGATGCGGGAGAGGGGGCTGGGGGGTGAGGGCCGGTGTCTTACACGATCATCACGCGCCCAACTCTGACCTCGGCTGAACGGGCCGCCGCCGAGGCGTTGCTGGCGGCGTGCCCCGAGGCCGAGCGGTCACGCCTGCCGGAACCAGCCACGCTGGCCGGGTACGTGCTGGCTTACTGCGGTGATACGCTCGCCGGCCTGGCGAGCCTCGAAGACCTGGGCGGCATCGAAGCCGGCTGCCTGGTGCATCCGGCGTGGCGGCGGCGCGGCATCGGCCGCGCGCTCGTCGCCGCCACGCGCGACGAACTGCGGGCGCGCGGCCTAACCCGTTGCCTGCTGGTCGCCAACGGCGCGTCGGCGGGCGTCGCGCCGTTCTGCGCGGCGGTC
>DASUBC010000497.1:0-6452 GCA_035763465.1 Thermomicrobiales bacterium | reverse complement strand
GAGCGCGAACTGGTCGAGTCGGTGCTGCGCCAACTCAAACCGGAACACGCGAGTTTGCTGCTGATGCGCCACCACCAGGGTCTCTCGCTCGGCGAGATCGCCACGGTCCTCGACGTGACCACCGATGTCGCGAAGGCCCGGCTCTTCCGGGCGCGGACGGCGTTCATGCGCGTCTATGCCACGCTCGACGGCGAGGCTGGCGAGGAGGACCGATGAACTGCCAGCGCGCCCGCCGCCTGCTGTCGGAACGGCTCGACCATCCCCTGCCACACAGGACGAGCGCGGCGCTCGATGACCACCTGGCCGGTTGCGTCAACTGCGCGCGGTATGACGAGCAGGTGCGGGTGCGGATGACAAATATTTCCCGGCTGCCCACACTGGCGCCGCTGCCCCAACGCGCCCATCTCAGCGTGCAGACGACTGCGCCAGTCCACCCCCGCGCGCTGGCACGGCGGCTGGCGAGCGGCGCAGCGTGGAGCGGCGGCGTGCTGGCGCTATTGCTCGTCGCGGCCATCGTACTCTCGCTGCGGCAGCCGGTGGGCCAGCCGGTCGCGCCGCCCACGGCAGCCAGTTCGCCAGCGCCATTGAGCATCGTCGCCGCGCCGCCGCCCATGCCCGACGAGCGCCCAGCGAACGCCGCCAGAGCCTTCGCTGCCCCCGGCGTGCCGCCAACACCGACACCCCAGGCGGTTACACCGACGCCGTTACCGTATACGCGGGCCAACGACGACGCGGTCTGGGACCAGATCGCCCGCACGCACGGTGCGAGCCTCCCGGTCATTCTACGACCGACCTATTTGCCCGCAGCTATTACTGGAGTGCGTGAGCGGGCAGATGTACCCCCGACCGCGTTCGCGGTTGATTATCACGCCGCCGGCGGCACGGTACTCACGCTGGCGGCTGGCCTGAATCCAGCCAGTCTCGTGCCGGACGGCCCGGCCCGCCCGGACGAGCAGACGATCGTGCGCGGCCAGCCGGCTGTGTTGCGGCAATTCCCCGGCCAGGCTGCCGGCGCGCCGTTCTTGCTCGCCTGGTCAGAGCCGGGCCAGCAGGGCGACCGCGCCTGGATTCCCTACACGATCGTGGCGCGCGGCGTCAGTCGCGCCGAGGTCGAGCGCATCGCTGCTTCGCTGGTCGAGCAGACGACGCCGGTGGTCGCCACCGACGTTGTGCGCCGCTTCTACGCAGCGATCAACGCGCATGATTACGAGGCTGCCTACGCGCTCTTCGCTGCGAACTGGCAGGCGCAGCAGTCGTACGCCGATTTCGCGGGTGGCTTCGCGGACACCGCGCACGACGAACTCGCCATTCGCGCGGTCGCCCACGCCGGTGAACCCGACCAGTACACGGTCACCATCGGCCTCGTCGCGACACACACCGACGGCTCGCGCCACCAGTACAGCGGCGCCTACACCATCGGCGGGCCGGCCGGGGCGCCGCGCATCATCGCCGCGCAGATCGCCGAGGTGACGCAGCCCTGACGTCGCTGAAGGCGGCGCGCCGCCGCGCCGCCGTGCGGCGCCTCAACTTGCAACGCGCCAACCGGCCAACCGGCAACGCGCCGTCACGGCCGAATGGATGCCCGCGTCACCTCGCCGCGATCGGCGGCCTGGAACGCTTCGTTGACCTGGTCGAGCGGGAACGTGTGCGACAGCACGCGCTCGAACGGGTACTTGCGCCGCGCGCGATGCACAAGGTCCAGCGCCTGCTTCAAATGCTCCGCTTCGTAGTAGAGGATGCCGAGTACGCTCTTGTTCTGCAACGTCAGCCACGACGGGTCGAACGTGACCGTCTGGCCGGGGCTGATGTTGCCGATTTCGACGTACGTGCCAGTGCGGCCGAGCATCAGGACGCCTTCCGGCACGACGCGCGCGAACCCGGCCAGTTCGGCGACGACATCCGCGCCCCAGCCGCCGGTCAGTTCATGCACACGCTGGACCCGGTCGCTCGCCTGGGGCAGTTCCCGCAGGTCGATCGTCGCGTCGGCGCCGAACGCACGGGCCAGTTCGAGGCGTTCCGGTACGCCGTCAACGACGATCACCTGGCCCGCACCCAGTTCCTTCGCCACGGCGGTCGCGTAGACGCCCAGCCCGCCTGCGCCCTGAATCACGACGTTGTCACCGAGATGCAGGTCCGCGCGCTGCATCCCGCAGACCACCTGCGCCAGCGCGCAGTTCAGCCCCGCCACCAGTGCATCTTCCAGGTCGTCGGGCACTTTGAAGACGACGCTGCCCGGCGGCAGGTAGTGATACTGCGCGAACGCGCCGTGAAAGTGCGGCGCATCCTCGCAGGAGCGCAGCAGGTCTGTGCGCGCGAAGGGGCACGCCTGGAACCGGCGGCGCAGGCAGGCCCGGCAGCGCCCGCAGGGATTGAAATAGCGGAAGATGATCCGGTCGCCAACAGCGAGCGGCGCTCCCGCGCTGTCGGTCGTCACGCCATCACCAAGCGCCGTGACCCGGCCTGTCATCTCGTGGCCGAGAATCTGGGGCAGCGGCCGGCCCAGCGCCGCCAGGTCCATCTCGCCGCGCCACTGATGCAGGTCGGAGCCGCAGACGTTCGCCAGCGTAATCCGCATGACGATCGCGCCCGGCTCCGGTTCCGGTACCGGATACTCCTTCAGTTCCATCGGCGTACCCACGCCGTGAAACAGCGCCGCCACGCCGTATTCTTGCGCCATGTGCTCTCCCATTTTGCCCTCACCCCCGTCCCCCTCTCCCGTGACGACGGGAGAGAGGGTGCCGAGCGAAGCGACGGCGGGGGTGAGGGCCGTATCGCTAGTCCGCCGGCACCGGCGCCACCGCCAGCGCCTCCGACAGCGCCCGGTTGAACGCGGGCAGGTCGGCCGGCGTGCGCGAGGTAATCAGGTTGCCGTCAATCGTGACTTCCTGGTCAACATAGTTGCCGCGCGCGTTAGTCACATCGTCGCGGATCGTCTTCACGCTGGTGAGCGTCCGACCAGCGAGCACCTGTGCGGAGATCAGTAATTGCGGTCCGTGACAGATCGCCGCGACCGGCTTGCCCGACGCGACAAACTCGCGCGTGAAGGCGACCGCGTCATCATCAATCCGCAACTGCTCCGGCGCGCCGCCGCCCGGAATCACCAGCGCGTCGTACTCACCGGGGTTCGTATCGGCGAAGGTACGCTCGGCAGCCAGCGTACCACCCTTCTTCCCCGTGTACTCTTGCCGCGCTACGCCGATCACAACGACTTCGGCGCCCTCGCTCTCCAGATGGCGCTTCGGGTCCAGCGCCTCGCTATCCTCGAAGTTCCTGGCGATCACCATCGCCACCCGCTTGCCATGCAGATCGGCCATTGTTGTTGCCCTCCTCTGGTCAGCCCGCTCAGTCCGGTGGCGCGGCGCTGGCCTCCCACTACGCCACCATCCTGAACCATAGCAGGATCGCGCTGGCCGTCAACCCGCCGGCGGGCCGAGCACGACGCGTGGCGCCAGCGGCGCCGCCGCTGCCAGGCCCAGCGACAACCCGACGCCGTAGCGTTCGATGACCAGCAGCGGCAGCGCGACCGCGCTGACCCGGCTGCCGGTCCCGAGATGAATTGCCCGGCCAGGTAGGCGGCGCGTCCATCCCCACTGGCCGCGTCAGGTTGCCGCTCGGCCGCAGTCCGCCTCACCCGCAGCCAGGCGGTCGGCCTCCGCCAGCCAGTCGCGCGTCGCGCCGAGCGCGAGGTAAGGGATGCGCTGCAAGTCGGCTGGGGTCGCCGCGCCGACCAGGAACATTGCCGTCCGCAGCTCCAGCACAAACTGCTCCAGCCACGCGACTGTCGCTTCCTCCGAGACCAGCGCGCGTTCGAGCAGCGGACGCGCCAGCCCAACCAGGTCGGCGCCGAGCGCGAGCGCCTTGGCGGCGTCCAGCCCACTGCGAATGCCGCCCGTCGCGATGACCGGCAGGCCGGCGCCGCGCGCCATGCGAATTGCCGCCGGTGTCGGCACGCCCCAATCGGCAAAGAGGCGACCTAAAGCGGCCAGACGCTCGTCACCCGCGTCGGCGGCGCGGCGCGCTTCGACCGCCGCGAAACTGGTGCCGCCCGCGCCGCCGACCTCCAGCGCCGCGACCCCCGCGCCCGCCAGCGCGGACGCCGCCCGCGCCGTCAGCCCCGCGCCGGTCTCCTTGGCGATCACCGGCACCCCAATCGTCGCGGCCAGCGCCGCGAGTGCCGCCAGGCCGCCGCGCGCGTTCACGTCGCCCTCCGCCTGCACCGCCTCTTGCAGGAAATTGAGATGCACCGCCAGCGCCTCCGCGCCGATGGCGTCAATCGCGCGCCGCACGTCGCCGGTAGTGAACGGCGGCGTATCAGCCTGTGGCAGTAGTTGCGGCAAACCGACGTTGGCGATGAGCAAGATGTCCGGCGCAGCCTCGCGCGCGACCGCGTAGGTCGGCGTCAGCGCCGGATTCACAATCATCGCGCGCTGGCTCCCCACCCCCATGGGAATGTTGAAGCGCGCGGCCACCCGCGCCAGCACACGGTTGACCTCGGTCGCGCGCGGGTGGCCGCCGGTCATGCCGGAAATCTGCACCGGCAGCGCGAAGCGGCGGCCCAGGAAGGTGACACTCAAATCGAGCGCCGCGCGGTCCACTTCGGGCAGCGAATTGTGCAGCAGCCTGATCTCGTCCCAGCGCGCCGTTGCCGCCACTTCCGCCTCGGGGCGCGCGGCCACCGTCAGGTGCTCCGCCTTCCGCCGCGAGGTCGCGTCGTCCTCCATTCACTGCTCCCTGCCCATTCAGCAATCCGGCGCACGCACGCGCTAACCGTACCCGATGGCCGGGGCAGGCGCAATCAAGTGCGAGGGGCTGGAACCGCCAAGACGCCAGGGAGTCGCCAAGGTCGCCAAGCGAATCCCGTCATTTCTTCTTTCTTGGTGTGCTTGGCGTAATCTTGGCGTCTTGGCGGTTCCTCAGCCCAGCCTATGGCCCCTCGCACGCCCGCTCCAGCGCGTGCAATTGTTCGTCGGTGCCGACGATCGCGATAACGTCGCCCGCTTGCAGCGCCAGGTCATCGGGCGGCGGTGCCAGCAAGCGTCCCGCGCGCTGCACCGCCGCCAGCGTCGCGCCGCCAGCGAAGCGTTCGCGCGCCGCCGCGATGCTGACGTGTTCCAGGGTCGACCCCGCCGCCACGCGCACGTCTTCCAGCAGCAGACTGCCGCCCGCGCCGCGCAGCAGCGTCTCCGCGAAGTCCACCGCCGCCGGCCGGACCGCCAGCAACGCCATCTGCTGACCCGCCATCGTGTACGGCGAAACCACCCGCGTCGCGCCCGCCAGTCGCAACTTATGCACGGCGTCCTCGTAGTTCGCCCGCGCGACGATCGGCAATTCCGGGCGGAGCGCCCGCGCCGAGAGCGTAATGAAGATGTTGTCGGCATCGTTGGCGACGGCGGCGATCAGCCCACGCGCCCGTTCAAGACCCGCCCGGTGCAGCACCAAATCTTCCGTCGCGTTGCCGTAGACAACCAGCAACCCTTCCGCCGCCGCTACGTCGAGCGAGGGCTGATTGACGTCAATCAGCACGAACGGTATCCCCTCGCGCGTCAGTTCACCGGCGATCTGCCGGCCAACGCGCCCATAGCCGCAAATGATGTAATGCCCGGCCAGTTGCGCGACCCGCCGTTCCACCCGCCGTCGCCCCCAGTGCTCGGTCAGTTGCCCTTCGACAATCAGTCCAACAATCACGCTGATCGTATAGGAAATGCCAATGATGCCAATCATGATTAGCGCGATCGTGAAGTAGCGCCCGGCCGTCGAGAGGGGATGCACCTCTTCGAAGCCGACGGTCGCGACCGCCATCACGGTCATGTAGAGCGCGTCGGTAAAGGACCACCCTTCGATGAGCATGTAGCCGGCGGCGCCGACGACCAGGGAGGCGACCAGCGCCACGAACGGCCCCGCCAGCCGCCTGACTACCGGCCCGCCCCGCTCGCCCATCGCCCCGCCTCACGATCGCTGACCCTCACCCCCGGCCCCTCTCCCGTGCGCGGGCGAGGGGAGGAGGACGGAATAGGCGGTGGAACATGACAAGCCGAGTAGATCGCCCGCGCGGTTGACCTGCGCTCTCCCTCGCCCGCGCACGGGAGAGGGGCTGGGGGTGAGGGTCAGTCCCGTCACAGCGGGATGTTGCCGTGCTTCCGTGGCGGCCCGTTCTCGCGCTTGGCTAGCGCCATCTCCAGTCCCTTCACCAGCCAGGGACGCGTCTCACGCGGCTCGATCACCGCGTCAATGTAGCCGCGCGAGGCGACCTCGTACGGATTGGCGAAGCGCTCGCGATAGTCGCGCGCCAGTTCGGCGGCGCGGGCGGGCGCGTCGAGCGCGTCGGCCAGTTCGCGGCGATAGAGCAGGCCCACCGCCGCCTCCGCGCCCATCACCGCGACCTCGGCCATCGGCCAGGCGGCGTTGAAATCGGCGCCGATATGCTTCGAGCACATCACGCAATAGGCGCCGCC
>DASUBC010000496.1:0-2768 GCA_035763465.1 Thermomicrobiales bacterium | reverse complement strand
GGGGTCGCGCCGCACAACCCCAGCGGGCCGGTCGCGATGGCGGCGAGCGCCCACGCAGCGGCGGCGCTACCTCGGCTCCGTGCGCTCGAATACGCCTGGGGTGAAGTAGACTGGCGGCAGGATATCATCACGCCGCGCGAGCAGATTGTGGCGGGCGAACTGGCGCTGCCGGATGGTCCCGGCCTGGGCATCACGCTCAACGACGCAATTGTAGCGGCGCATCGCGCCGGTGGGGAGGTGAAATAGCGTGGCCCAACCGAATATCGTTCTGATCGTCTCTGACCAGCACCGCGCCGACTGGCTCGGCTGTGCCGGCCACCCGGCCGTGCGGACGCCGCACCTGGACGGCCTGACGCGGGACGGCGTGTGGTTCACCCACACATATTGCAACGCGCCGCTCTGCGTGCCGTCGCGCATGTCCATGTTGGCGGGCCGCCATCCATGTCACACCGGCGTCTATTTCAACGACACCTCGCTGCCCTCGGATATGCCGACCTTCGCCCACGCGCTCGGCCTGGCCGGCTATGAAACCGTGCTCTGCGGGCGAATGCATTTCGTCGGCATTGACCAGCGGCACGGCTACCAGCGGCGGCTCGTTGGCGATATCACGCCCAGTTACCCCGGCGGGCCACGAACGGCCTACGGCCACTGGGAGGGCACGCAGGCGCAGGGGCCGATCTCCATCGAGCGGGTTGGTCCCGGCGATAGCCCGGTGCTGCGCTATGACGAGGCGGTGACGCGCGGCGGCGAAGCCTTTCTGGCCGAGCGCGCCGGCCAGTCGCACGACCGCCCGTTCTTCCTGACCGTCGGCTTCTACGGCCCCCACCCGCCGTTCGTCTGCCCACCGGAATACTACGAGGCGGCGCTGGCGGCGCTGCACGACGCCCCGCCACTGCCGCGCGACCCTGCGCCGCGCCACCCCTGGCTGGACGACTGGTTCGTGCGCCTGCGCGCCGAGGGCTTCACCGACGAGCAGATTCTGGTCGCCCGCGCCAACTACGCCGGCATGGTCAACCGACTGGACGAGCTGGTAGGTCGTATTCTCACGGCGGCACGGTCGCTGTCGGGCGACACGCAGGTAATTTATCTGAGCGACCACGGCGAGATGGCCGGCGATCGCGGGATGTTCTGGAAGCAGAGTTACTACGAGGGTGCCATGCGCGTGCCGCTGATCTGGGCGGCGCTGGCCGGTGGCGGCATCGCGCGTGGGCGGCGGGTGGACGCGCCGGTCAGCCTGGTGGACCTCGCGTCAACCCTGGCGGGCCAGGCGGGCGCACCGCCGCTGCCCGCGACCGACGGCGCGGACCTCAGCCCGCTGCTGCGCGCCGACTTGTCAGACAATCCGCTGGCGTCCTGGACCGAGCGCCCGGTCTTCGCCGAGGGCGTTACCGCTGGCGAGCCAGTGCGGCTGGTGCGCCAGGGCCGCTACAAGCTCATCTACTACCATGGCTACTCGATGCCGCAACTCTTCGACCTGGCGGAGGATCCCTACGAGCAGCACGACCTCTGTCAGTCGGTGGAACACACGCCGGTGCGCGAACACCTGCTGCAACTGGCGCTCGCTGACTGGAATCCCGAAGCGATCAAGCAGACGCAGACCGCGCGCCAGGCTGACGCGCGCTACATCGCCCAGTGGGGCCGCACGGTGGGGATGGGTACGCTCGATCTGTGGGAGCAAGGGTAGTCAGGTAGACGAGCAGTCAGGCACGGGCAGTGGCTGGATCAGCACTGCGCCAACAGAGGGCACGGTGCTGAGGAGAACTCACTGCCCGACTGCCCGGCTGCCCGACTCCGCCCCGATGGGCGACCGCGACCCGGCACGCTATACTTGTTCCTGAACGAGCAGAAGGGCCGCCACCACGTCAGCGCAGTCGCGGCCCACGATGCCGGCATGGGCGTCTGGACGCCGCCGGTTGGAGCGATAGGACAACATGGGCCGGTTTGAGGTTGTCTTTGCCGACGAGATGGGGTTTTGCTTCGGCGTGAAGCGCGCCCTGGACATTATCCACGCCGCCGCCGATACGGGCGCGCAGGTCGCCTCGCTCGGTGACATCATCCACAATCCGCAAGAAGTCGAGAAACTGCGCCAGAAAGGCGTGGATGTCCTGACCGAACTCGATGACGCGGTCAATCGCAAGCAACTCGGCGCGCTGACCACGCTGGCGATCACCGCGCACGGCGCGGCGCCGCACGTCGCGGGCGGCGCGCGCGCGGCGGGCCTGCAAGTAATTGACACGACCTGCCCGCTGGTCACGCTCGTCCACGAGCAGGCCGACCGGCTGCGCGAGCAGGGCTATTACATCATCGTCTTTGGTGACAAGAACCACCCCGAAGTCAAGGGCATCATCGGGCACGCGGGCGAGAATGCCATCGCGGTGACGCGCTTCGAAGACCTGCCCTGGCAGGTGCGCCGCGATGACTTCGCCGCGCCGCGCACGGCCAAACCGCCGAAGAAGGTCGCGATCCTCTCGCAGACCACGATGGACATCCACGCCTTCACCGCGTTCGTCAACAAGGTGAACGAGATCGCGCTGCCGATCGGCGGCGAGGTCTTCGTGCATAACACGATCTGCAAGCCGACCTCCGACCGCCAGCTGGCCGTGCGTCACCTGGCGCAAGAAGCCGATGTGATCGTCGTCATCGGCGGCAAGAAGAGCGCCAACACGCGCCACCTCGCCGAAATCAGTACCGAACTGGGCGTTCGCAACCATCACATCCAGGGTCCGGCTGACCTCGACCCCGCCTGGTTCGGTCCAGCTGTCAGGGTC
>DASUBC010000495.1:0-3487 GCA_035763465.1 Thermomicrobiales bacterium | reverse complement strand
GAGGCGTCGCGCACCGTCACTTCGAGGAACAAGACTGGTTCGCGCGCCGGAATATGGTTCGCCGTTCGTTCTTCGCGCTCCTTCAACAGATATTCGCGCGAGTTACGTTCGTCCGGGTGGTTCGCGATGATCCGCAGCGGACCGTGGCGGCTCGCCTCCGTGATGAACCGTTCGGCCTGCTCGTCAACGACGATCTCTTTCACGCGCAGTTCCGTCGAGCGCCGCACGCGCGAAATCAACGATGTCAAGACGATCGCCGTGATAAAGAAGGTCGCGATCTTCACGCCGTCGGGGCGCTCGAAGACATTGACCACCGTCGTATACATGAAGACCACCGCGATCAGCCCGTACAACAGCATCGCGGAGCGTGACCCTTTGCGCGACACGGAGATCGCGACCGCGACGGCGGCCGACGCCATCAGCACCAGCACGCCGGTCGCGTAGGCCCCACCCTGCGCGTCCACGTCGGCCCGGAAGATGATCGTCACGGCGAAGGCGATGGCGATGAAGACGATGACCAGTGGCCGCGAGGCGAGCGTCCAGTCCGGCGCCATGCCGTAGCGCGGCAGATAGCGCGGCACGATGTTCAACAACCCCGCCAGCGCCGACGCGCCCGCGAACCAGAGGATGCAGATGGTGCTGATGTCGTACACGGTGCCGAACTTCTGCCCAAGGTAGAGGTGTGCCAGGTACGCCAGCGCGCGGCCATTCGCGCTGCCGCCTGCCCGGAACTTGTCCTGCGGAATTAACACGGTCGTCGCGAAACTGCTGGTGATAAGGAAGACACTCATAATCGCCGCCGCCGTGATCAGGAGTTTGCGCGTGTTGTGAATTCGGCCCACTGGCTTCCCAAACGTATCCCCCGGCGCGCCTTTGACGAGCGGCATCACTGCCACGCCGGTCTCGAAGCCGGATAGCCCGAGCGCCAGCTTGGGGAAAAGCACGATCGAGATCGCCAGCATCGTCAGTGGATTCCCATGCTGGGCAAAGAGCGCCGTCCGCCAATCCGCGACGAGTGCGGGATGGGCGACGACATGCGCCAGCGCGACCCCGACGACAATCACATTCAACGCCAGGTACGACGAGACCAGCGTTACCGCAACGCCGATCGCTTCCGTGAAGCCGCGCAGAAAGACGATCCCTAACAGCGTGATGAGGCCCAGCGTAATAAGAATCCGGTCGTCGTGGAGCGCGTGAGGCACGAAGGGGTTTTCGATGACGTGTGCCGTCGCGTCCGCGGCAGAGAGGGTGATCGTGATGATGAAGTCGGTCGCAACGAAGCCGAGGAGCACAAGGACAAAGAGCTTGCTTCGCCACCAGGTGAGCAGGCGTTCGAGCATCGCGATCGAGCCTTCACCGTGTGGGCTTTCAGCCGCAACGCGCCGGTAGATCGGCAGCGCGCCCGCGAGCGTCAGCAGCACCAGGACGATGGTGGCGAACGGCGAGAGCAGACCGGCGGCGAGCGCGGCGATGCCCGGCTGATACCCCAGAGTCGAGAAATAATCCACTCCGGTCAGACACATGACCTGCCACCAGGGATGTTTCCGCGCGTGGCGCTCTTGCTCGTACGCTCCTTGCATCTGGCGCTCCTGCCCTTGCAGGAGCCAGCGCTGGAACGGGCCTTGCGGCCCCACCCGACGCTTCGCCGCCGTGGTGCTCATACGTTGCCGCTGCCTTCACCGCTTCGTCGCGTGCCGCGCATGTCCAAATCGGAATCGTCCCTGGTCTCGACGCTGGCGCAGCCAGCGCGATACCAGGAGGCGCCCCTCGCGCTACGAAGCAAGAATAGTACCGAGGCGCTGGGTTGTCCCGTTTACGGTTGCCCACCGCGCATAGTCGCCTCCTGCATGGCCCGCCACAACCGCTCAGCGGTCAGCGGCATGTCGAGGTGGCGCACGCCGAGGGGCGCGAGCGCGTCGAGCGCCGCGTTGACCAGCGCGGGCGGCGCGCCGGTCGTGCCGGCTTCACCAACGCCCTTGACCCCGAGCGGGTTGACCGGCGAGGGCGTGACGGTGTGCGCCAGGTCGAAGTTCGGCAACTGCCCGGCGCGGGGCGGCGCGTAGTCAAGGAACGAGCCGGTCAATAACTGCCCCGTCTCGTCGTAGAGAATCGCCTCCTGCAACGCCTGGCCGAAGCCCTGCGCCAGCCCGCCGCGCACCTGGTCGGCCACCAGGCGCGGATTGATCTGCGGACCGCAGTCGTCCACGGCCAGGTAGCGCGCGACCGTCAGTTCGCCGGTCTCGCGGTCAACCTCGACCACGGCCACATGCACGCCAAAGGGAAACGTACGGCCGTCCGGCGTGAAGAATTCGGTCGCCGCCAGGCCGGCCGGCAAGCCGCCCGGCACGCCCATCATCCGGTGGGCCGCGCGGGCGATCGCGGCGAAGGTCAGGCCGCGCTCCGGCACGCCGCGCGGCGCGTAGCGCCCAGCGGCCAGCACGATGTCGGCTTCGTCAGCTTCCAGCATCGCGGCGGCGAGCCGCCGCGCCTTCGCCTGCACCGCGCGAGACGCGAGCAGGACGGCCGAGCCGCCAATGGACGTGCTCCGGCTGCCGAACGTGCCGATTCCCTGCGGCGTCACCGCCGTATCGCCCCAGCGCACGACGACGGCCTCCGGCGCGATCCCAAGCGTATCGGCGACGATCTGGCTGAAGGCGACCTCGGTGCCCTGCCCGTGCAGCGACACGCCGACCCCAACCGTGACGGTGCCGTCGGGCTGCGCCTGCACCGCCGCGCTGTCCCAGCCCGGTCCGGCGAACTCGCAGTAGAGCGCCACGCCGACACCGACCAGCCGCCCAGCCGCCCGCGCCGCCGCCTGCTCGGCGCGTAGGCGCGGATAGTCAATCAGCCGCGCCGCTTCGTCCAGCGCGCGGCCATAGTCACCGCTGTCATACCGCACGCCGGTCGGCCCGTCATAGGGAAAGGCGTCCGGCGGCAGAATATTGCGGCGGCGCACCGTGAATGGGTCCAGGCCCGTCGCGCGGCCGACCGCGTCCAGCAGGCGGTCGAGCGCGTAGGCCGCCTCCGGCCGGCCGGCCCCGCGATACGCGCCGGTCGGCGTAGTATTCGTCATCACGCCGGTCACGCGCACCCGCAAATCGCGCACGCGGTAAGGGCCGGTCGCCATGCGGCCGGTTTGCATGGGCGTACCGGCGGCGTTGTAAGCGCCGAGGTTGGCGATACTGTCGAACTCCAGGCCGGTGATCGTGCCGTCACGCCGCACCGCTGCGCGCAGCCGCTGCGCTTGATCGCGCGCGTGATTGGTTGCCAGAAAACTTTCCTCGCGGGTCTCCATCCATTTCACCGGCCGCCCGAGGCGCCGGGCGAGCGCCGGAATGAGCAGATATTCCGGATAGACGCCGCCCTTCGCGCCAAACCCGCCGCCAACGTCGGGCGCGATCACGCGCACCAGCGCCTCCGGCACACCCAGCGCGGCGGCGATGGCCGAGCGCAGGGTATGCGGCACCTGCGACGACGCCCAGACCGT
>DASUBC010000494.1:0-4021 GCA_035763465.1 Thermomicrobiales bacterium | reverse complement strand
GAACGCGGAACGCGGAACATGCGCCGGGCAATTGTGGTGGCTACAGGCCAGCCAGCTGGCGGTCGCTGGCGTAGTAGGGCCGTGCGCGCTCCTGTTGCACTCCACTCGCTACTGCACAGATTGCCTGCGCTAAAGTGTAGTCGGCGCGCGGGGTGGCGACAACTGGCATGGCTGCTATGGACGATTCGGGATCAGCGTACCGGCTCATGCGCGGGGCAGCGTAAAGCGAATGCTGGCGCCCTGGCCGGGCGTGCTCTCGGCCGCGATCGTGCCCCCCTGGGCTTCGACGAGCTGGCGGACGATAGCGAGGCCGAGGCCGCTGCCGTCCTGGTTGCGGCCGGCGCGCTCGCCCTGGTAGAAGCGGTCGAAGATGTGGGGCAGGTCTTCGGGGGCGATGCCGGCGCCGGTGTCGGTGACGGTGAGCGCGATGGCGCGGCCGTCCGGCATCAGCGCGCCTTCGACGACGATCACGCCGCCGTCGAGCGTGTGGCGCAGGGCGTTGTGCAGCAGGTTGCTCAAAATCTGGGCCAGGCGGGCCCGGTCGGCCAGCGCGGGCGGCAGGTCCGCCGGCACCAGCGCACGCACCGCGACCTGGCCGCGCGCCAGCGCCAGCGGCTGGATGCCGCTCACGGCGGCGTCGGCGACCTCGCGCACATTCACCGGCGCGGGCTGGAGCGGCAGCGCGGCCTCTTCCAGGCGGCTGAGGGTGAAGAGGTCGTCCACCAGGTCGCCGAGTGTGCGCGCTTCGCGGTCAATGACGGCCAGGGCGTCGCGCGTGGCGGGCGGCGTCGCGCCGTCCGGCGCGTCGAGTTGCGCGTCTACGTGGCCGCGAATGATCGCCAGCGGCGTCCGCAGTTCGTGCGAGATGTTGGAGACGAAGGCGCGGCGGTTGCTGTCCACTTCCTGCAAGCGTGTGGCCAGCCAGTTGAAGCGTTCGCCCAGCCGGCCGATTTCGTCGGGCGCGGTGACGGCAACGCGGCGTGAGAGGTCGCCCGCCGCGATCGCTTCGGCGGCGTCCTCCAGTTTCCGCAGTCGCCGGCTGAAGGAACGGGCCAGGAGAAAACCGGCGCCGGTGGAGACGAAACCGGCGAGAATGCCGATCAGCACGAGCTGGCCGAAGATGACCAGGGAAATTGATGCCAGCAGGCGCACCGGCCGCAGGCCGTCGCTGCGGGCCGCGGGCGCGCTCCGCAGGCCGAGCGCGCCGACGATGCGCCCCTGCTGATCGGTGATCGGGTAGGCGGTGACGAGCACGCGCATCGCTTCGTCCCGACCCATCAGGTGCGGCGGGTGCGGGTCGCGCTCCCCCTGGAGCGCGTTCGTCAGGATGACGCCCCAGACGGGCGGTTGAATTGTGTTGAGCGGTGCGCCCGCCGGCGCTTCCGTGCTCGATGAGGCGCGAATCTGCTGGTCGGGCGTCACGACGACCAGCACGTTGTCGGGACTGAGGCTGCCGTCGAACGCGCCGCTGCCGGTCGGCGAGCGCGGCGGCAGAGCGGCGAGCAGGGCGGAAAGTTCGGCGGGTGAGCGGCTGGCGAGCGGGTCGGCCACCAGCGCAGCGAGCGCGCGGGTTTCCTGAGCCATCGCCGGACTGTATTCGGGCAGATTGGTGCCGTTCGTCAGCGAGGCGACCACGTAGAGCACGAGCGTCGCCGCGACAAGGTACGCCGCCTCGCTGATCACGACGACCAGCAGGTGTGAGAAGGTCAGCTTCCAGCTCAACCGCCGCGCGTAGGCATTGGCGATGGCGCGTGGCAGGCCGAAGAACGCCGTCACTTCTGGCTCTCTCCACGTATCGGTCGTGAGCGCGTGAGTCGTGAGTGCGTGAGCAGGTTTCGGTCGGCGCTGGGCCTGTCTCCTGGCGCAGTGCTGACCCCAGGCAACGCACGACTCACGCGCTCACGACTCACGACTCGTTCCCACGCTCGAACTTATAGCCGACACCCCAGAGGGTTACGATCCGCTCGCCCGGCGAGCCGGGGCCGCCGAGTTTCTTCCGCAGGCGCAGAATATGTGTGTCCACCGTGCGGTCGAAGCCGGCGTAGTCATTGCCCCAGACGCGGTCGAGCAGGTATTCGCGGCTGAAAACGCGGCCCGGATTGCCGGCGAGCAACCGCAGCAGGTCGAACTCCTTCGCGGTCAGCTGCACCGCGCGACCGGCGCTGGTAACTTCGTGGGCGCTGGGGTCAATCGTCAGGCCGGGCAGTGTGATGGCCCCGTCGTGATCCGCCGGCCGCGACTGTTCGCGCAGCAGCTCGACGCGCCGCAGCAGTGCGCCCACCCGTGCCTGCAATTCACGCATCGAGAACGGTTTCGTGAGGTAGTCGTCCGCGCCGAGTTCGAGGCCCAGCACTTTGTCCAGCTCGGTGGCCTTCGCGGTGAGCATCAGAATAGGCGTGATGCGGTCGCGGCGCACGCGGCGGCAGACCTCGAAGCCGTCGAAGCCGGGCAGCATCACGTCGAGCACGATCAGGTCGGGATCTTCACGCTCCACGGTCGCCACACCGCCCGGCCCATCGTGGGCGAGCGCGACACGATGCCCCGTGCTCTCCAATCCGCCACGGACCAGCGCCGCCAGCTCCTGCTCGTCCTCGATCACGACAATCGTCGCCACACTACCTCCAGTCACCGCAGTCGCCGCCTTCCGGTCTGGGAGTAATTGTAGCGGGCACCGACCACTGCGAACCTGCTCCCTCACTTGACAGAGGCAATACACTATAATACTATCATTTAGTATATAGGCGTTCTGCGATTGGAAAGGAGAACAACCCATGAAACGCTGGGAGATCATGGTCATGAGCGCATTCTCGATCGCGCTGGTCGGTGGCGCGTGGTCGCGCGTGTTGCCGTTCGATCTTACTGAAGTCTTCGGCTTTGTCACGGGCATCATCTGCGTCTGGCTGACGGTGCGCGAGAACATCTGGAACTGGCCGATCGGGCTGGCGAACAGCGCCTTCTACGTTGCGCTCTTTCTGCGCGCCCGGCTCTTCGCCGATATGGGCTTGCAGGTCATCTACATCGTGCTTGGCGTGCTCGGCTGGTACTGGTGGCTGCGCGGTGGTGAGCAGCGCACAGCCCTGCGCGTCGGACACGCCTCGACTACCACCTGGCTCGTCCTGGGCGCGCTGGTCGCCGCCGGCACGGCGGGGCTGACCCTCTTCCTGCGTTCGGTCGGCGACGTCGCCCCCTTTCTTGACGCCCTGACGACGACGCTCAGTCTGGCGGCGCAATATCTGCTGACGCGCAAGGCGTTGGAAAACTGGTACGTCTGGATCACCGCCGACATCATTTACATCGGCCTGTACTTCGCCAAGGGCCTGCCCCTGACCGCCGTCCTCTACATGCTCTTTCTCGCGCTCTGCATCGCGGGCTGGCGGCAGTGGCGGCAGGCGCTGGCGGAACACCCAGCGCCGGCGCTCGCGGTCGCACGGGAGGTGGCGTCATGAGCGGCACGCGAGCGCGCACCGGCGTCGTCATCGGCAAGTTTTACCCACCGCATCTCGGGCACAAGTACCTGATTGACACGGCGGCCAGCCAGGTCGAGCGCCTGACCGCCATCATCTGTGCCCGCGCCGACCAGACTATCCCCGGCCACCTGCGCGCCGCCTGGCTCCGCGAGCTGCATCCTGACGTGACCGTCCTGCTGATTGACGACGTCTATCCGCCCGACGATTCGCGCCTCTGGGCTGCGAAGACGATCGAGTGGCTTGGCAGCGCGCCCGACGTCGTCTTCACCTCCGAAGACTATGGCGACGCCTACGCGCATTACCTGGGTTGTCGCCATGTGCTCGTTGACCGCGCTCGGCGCGCGGTGCCCATCTCCGGTACGGCGATCCGCCAGAATCCGTTCAAGAACTGGGACTATCTCACCCTGCCCGTGCGCGCCTACTACGCCCGGCGCGTCTGCGTGGTCGGTGCGGAATCGAGCGGCACGACGACGCTGGCCCGTGCGCTGGCCGAGCATTACCGCACCGTCTGGACGCCGGAGTATGGTCGCGAATATTCAGAGGCGAAACTGGCG
>DASUBC010000493.1:0-13285 GCA_035763465.1 Thermomicrobiales bacterium | reverse complement strand
GCGGACAGTGCTTCACGATGGCCTGGCGATCGCCTACTGGCGTGAAGGCGCGGGCGTGCCGGTCGTCTGGATTCAGGGCCTCAACGCCGACCACACCGCCTGGGCCTCGCAGGTCGCCGCCTTCCGCGACCGCTACGAGTGTCTCGCGCTCGACAATCGCGACGTCGGCGCGAGCAGTCGCGCCACGGCGTCATACACGCTGGCCGACATGGCCGGCGACGTGCGCGCGGTCCTCGACGATGCGGCGGTCGAAGATGCCCATGTCGTCGGCCTGTCAATGGGCGGCGGGATCGCCCAGGAACTCGCGCTGGCCGCGCCCGAATGGGTCCGGAGTTTGACGCTCGTCTCGACCTTCGCCCGCCCCGACGCGCGCCTGCTGGCGATTCTCGACGCCTGGCGCGTCATCTACCCCAAACTCGGTCCAGCAGATTTCGCGCGCCAGTCCTGGCCCTGGCTCTTCTCCTGGCGCTTCTTCGAGCGTCCGGCGAACCCCCGCAACCTGCAACGGTACGCGGAGAACGCGCCCCGCCCGCAGGAGCCGGCAGCCTTCGTCCGGCAGGCGGAGGCCAGCCACAGCCGCGACCGCCGCGCCGACCTCGCTGGTCTGCGTGTCCCCACCCTCGTCATCGCGGGCGCGGAGGACGCGCTTGTGCCGCCCTACCTGGGTCGCGAACTGGCCGAGGCAATTCCGGGCGCGGAGTTCGTCGTGCTGCCGGACGTCGCGCATTCCGCCAACCTGGAGGGCCGCGCCGCCTTCAACCGCCTACTGGGCGAGTTCCTGGCACAGCATTGAACGCGCCGGCCGGCCGTTTCCTGTAGGGGCTAGTCGGGCTGAACTGGGCCGTCCTTTGCTGTGGCGTCGCGTTCCTGCTCCGTAAGGGGAATCTCGTCGGCGGGCGTGAGGTTGGCTGCCATGAGCGCGGCGTCAAGGCTGTCGTAGCGCGCGAACCGCGTGACCCGGCCATCGTCAACGCGGAAGGCGGCGGCGAAGTCGGCCGCGCCGGCCACCGCCCCGGTCGCGCCGTGCCACACGCCGTGGTACGCCACGACCACGCTGGTGCCGCGCGCGAAGGCTTGCTGTGGCGCGAGGCGCAGGTGGGCGCGGTCGAGCCACTCCCGCAGCAGGTCCACGCCGCGCCCGGACCCACGCGGCCCGGCAATCTCGATGTCGGGGCTGGAGAGCGCGCCGAGACGGGCAACATCCTGACGGTTGACCGCCTCCTGCCACGCCTGGACGACGCCAAGCGAACGCTCATGCTGCATAGAATGCTCCTGGCACAGACGGAACTCGCGAAGCGCGACAGTGGTGTGGCAGGCATGGGGCCGCAAGTGATGAGCCGGCGTCACACAGCGAGGAAGCGGTGCGGAAGGCTACTTGCGCGCCGCCGGCGCGCCACCCTTCGCGCTCGGCGCGCCGCCCTTGCCCTGGCTGCCGGGAACCCAGCCTTCGGGCATTTCCGGCTGCTCGCCGAAGAAGAACTCTTCCATCTGCTGGTCGAGCATCTCGCGCGTCGCCGGGTCGAGCAGGTTCAGGCCGTAGTGGTTGATCATAATCGTCAACTGGCTCTGCCACTGCCGCCAGGCTTCCTGCGAGACATTGTCGTAAATGCGCTGGCCGAGCTCGCCGGGGAAGGGCGGTTTCTCCAGCCCCTCCAGTTCGCGCCCGAGCTTGACGCAGTGGACCATGCGTGCCATTGTCGCCCCCATTGCCGGCTGGTTCGCCGCATCACCGTTACGGTCATGCTAGAAAGCCGCCGCCTTCTTGTCAAGCGAGTAGAGAGTAGGGAGTAGCGAGTAGTGAGTTCCTCGTCAGCGGCGCTGCGCCCGCCAGCCGGGCGCCACGCCGACCGTAACTACTCCCTACTCCCTACTCTCTACTCGCTACTTCGGTGCAATCCAGCCCAGTTTCACCAGGGCTTCGCGGCCCAGCTGGCTCAATGTCACGCGATAGGCGGGGTCCTTGGCGTCGGCGTGCAACTCAAAGCGAGCGCGCTCGAAGTACTGGACGTGCAGTCCGTTCTCGTTCAATTCCTCCGAAATCGGGTAGCCAAAGACCGCGACACCGCCGTTATTCGCCCAGTAGTCCTTGAACCAGCCCGACAGTGAGTGCTGGGTCTGTGGGAAGTAGGCGCGGTCGTCGGTCGAATCGAAGGCCGCGACGGTGGGGAACGCGCGGCCCACCGTCAGTTCCGCGCCCAGCCGCGACAGGCCGACCTGCTTGGGGTCTTGCGGGTCGGCTTCCAGTTTGACGCGTTCGAAATACTGCACCTTGCGCGTGACGCCGTCCGCGCCGGTCTCGTCGAACGCTTCGGTGAGCGGATAGCCGAAGGTGTCCAGTCCGCCGTGCAGGTTCCAGTACTGCCGGAACGCGCCGGACACTGAGTGCTTCGTCTCGCTGAAATACCGGACGTCGGGGTCGGTGACGGTCGGCGGATCCTGGGGGTCGCTGGGCAACGGCTTCACCAGGCGAATGGCGGTCACGCGCGAACTGAACTGCGCCTGGCTCAACCAGGTGACGACCGTGCCGCCAACTGCCGGCGCGCGGGCCTCATCGGTGCGAGCCACGGGAAACGCCTGCTTCGACTTGAGGTCGTAGGCGTAGACGTTCGGCACGCCGTCGCGCCAGTCCTCCCAGACCAGCAGATCGCCCGCGAACGCGGGCCGCAGTTCCAGATGCCCCTCGGTGATGGTCTGTTCCTGGCCCGATTGCAGGTCGCGGACGACCAGCGCGCCCGCGCTCTGATTCTGCTGTCGCCGCACGAAGGCGACCATACTCCCATTCAACGCCGGCGAGGTGTCGTCAGCGGCGCCAGTCGTGACCGCGAACTCCCGCTGCGCCTTCAGATCGTAGCCGTAAAGATTCCAGTGCCCCGCGCGATAATCCTCCCAGACCACCGTCGAACCGGCGACCGCCACTGCGCCCTTGCCGCCGCCGGTGGCGATGGGGAACTCCCGGCCCGCCGCCAGGTCGTAGCCATAGATGTTCCAGGCGCCGTCGCGCGCGTCGCGCCAGACCACCGTCGCGCCAGCGATGGCCGGGCTGTTGCGCTCGCCCTGGCCGCTCGCGATCGTGAAGGGCGTGCCGCCGATTTTCAGCCCGCGAATCGCCACACCCGACCCATCGCGCTCTACCCAGACGGCGGTATTGTTCGCGAAGACCAGCTGGCTGCGCCGCGCGGGGCCGTCAAGCAGGCGCGTTTCGCGGCCGTCGGCCAGCGTCCGGGCGTAGATGGCGCCCAGCGCGTCGGTCCAGACCACCGTCGCGCCATCCGTCGCGACACCGGTCGCCGCCGCGCCGGTATTCGAGGTCATCAGGAGCGCGGTATTGTACGGACGCGCCTCCGCCAGCACGCGCGGGGCGCTGGCCAGCGGCGCGCCGCCCGTCGCCAGCGTCGCCGCCAGCACGCCGGTCAGGAGGCGGCGCGACCAGGCGGGCACGCTGTTCGCGCTGCCCTGCCGCACCATCCACGCCACTTGCCGATCCGCTCGCCGCCTGCTCATATCCCGCGCCTCTCACCCGCTCATGGCTTGCTCGCGCCAACCCCTAGCCGCCCGGACTGCATCAGCCGGGCCGGCGCTGGCACACTCAGTATAGGGGGAACAGGGGTGTATGTACAGTCCTGCGGCTGGCACAGGCCACGACAGAGTAGCGTTCGTTCGCGGGTTTGCCGGTGCGGGCTAGCGGTGGCGCTCCACCGCGAAGTCGGCCAGGGCGAAGAGCGTATCGCGCGCTTCGCCGGGTGGCAGCACGAGCAGCGCGGCTTTCGCCCGTTCGACGTAGCGAATTGCTTCGTCCAGGCTGCGGCGGAGCACATCGCCACGGCGCAGGTCGGCCAGCGCCGCGTCGTATTCCTCCTCCGTCACGCCGTTGCCGTCAATCGCGCGGCGCAGCCGGGCCACGGACGCCGGATCGTAGCCATTGCCCATGAAGAGCAACATCGGCAGTGTCACCGTGCCCTGGCGCAGGTCCGACCCGGCCGGCTTGCCGAGGGTCGCGCTCGTCTCCTGAATGTCCAGCACGTCGTCAACAATCTGGAAGGCAATACCCAGATCGGTGGCGTACTGGCGCATGGCCTTTACCACCGTTTCGGGCGCCTCGGAGAGCACTGCCGCGATTTCAGCGGAGCCGGCGAAGAGCGAGGCGGTCTTGCCATAGATACGCGCCTCATACTCATCGCGCGCCTGGTCGGGGTCGTGCGCCTCGAAGATTTCGCGCAACTGCCCATCGGTGATCTCCGCGAGAATCTGGCCGAAGATCGCCATCACTCGCGCGCTCTCCGTTTCGGCGGCCGTGCGCGCCGCCTGGGCGAAGAGGTAATCGCCGATCAGGATCACCGTGCTGGTGTCGAAGAGCGAATTGAGGGTCGGCGCGCCACGGCGCGTGTCCGCGCGATCGATCAGGTCGTCGTGCACCAGCCCCGCGATATGCAGGAGTTCGGAGGCCGCCGCCGCGAGAATGACGCGCGCGGGGTCGTGGTCGAGCGTGCGCGCGACGAGCAGCATCATCGCCGGACGCAGGCGCTTGCCGCCCGCGCCCACAATGTCGCCGACTACGGCGGCGAGCGCGGGATAGCGCACTTCGGCGGCGGCGCGCACCCTGGCGTCTACGCGTGTCAGGTCGTCCCGAACCAGGGCGAGCATATCCTGCAACTGGAGACTCACGCTCATCGTCTCTTCCTTACGCCACCGTCGCTTGACGCCGTACGCTCGAGAGAAATCGCAGTTTTCGGATTGTTCCGAAAGGTCTAATGCAACCATCCGCATTATAGCATAGCGGTTCAAGCGGCGCGGCGTCAGGCGAGATTGACAGAACACCGCGCCTACCAGTAGACTCTCCGCCTAAAGCGCCGCGGAAACGAGATGATATGCTGTCTCGCGCCGGGAATCAACCAGGACACGTAGCGCCACATTCGCCATGCTGTTCTGCGCGCTCGGTTCGTTCGGGCCGGCGCCGCCACTTGTGGTTCCGGCAGCAGCGCACTGTCGGGAAGGATGGCACACCAACGATGCGCCTGGCGCAGGGTGTAACCGCTGTCACCCCTGCGGCCGGATAAGCACAAGCGCACCACCTTCGGGTCAGCGGCCGAAGAGCCAGCCGTTGTGTGTCTGGATAGCCACACCCATCTAGAGATGCACGGACTGGTCGTACGTACTACTGGGCTACCTCACGACTTCACTATCACCGCCCAGAAAAACGTCAGTTTCCCGGAGCGCCAGCGCCAGTGAATACGGAGTTTGGGTGTACACCGTACACCCGCTTCGAAATTGTCGCCGGTACCGTCACAACGCGGGAAGTGTCAACACAGTGCCCACCGGCGCTGCGTACTCATTGAGCGTGTGCAGCAGCACGGCGGGTCGGGACGAGCAGGGGAGGCAAGGATGGCGTTTGGTCGTGATGACGCTTCATTCGGCAGGCGTGGTCGCCGGCGGCGCACTCCGGCGCTGCCGATCTTCATGTCGGTCGCCATTATCGGCGTTGCGGCGGTGTTCTTCCTCTG
The DNA here is from genome assembly GCA_035763465.1 of Thermomicrobiales bacterium. Taxonomy (GTDB): domain Bacteria; phylum Chloroflexota; class Chloroflexia; order Thermomicrobiales; family CADCWN01; genus DASUBC01. The sequence continues at coordinate 7,787 of DASUBC010000493.1, read as the reverse complement.
GCTGCGCCCCATCGTCAGCGGCACGGTCACCGACGCCTATTCGGGCGCGCCCATCGCCGGGGTGACGGTGACGCTCGGAGACGCACAGGCGACAACCGACCGGCAGGGCCGCTTCACGCTGCCACCGGCGCGGCAGGATGCCACGCTCACCGTGACGCCGCCCGAGGGGTACGCCGGCACGGAACGCGCGCTGCCGCACGGCGCGGCCAGGAACGTGCGCCTGACCATCCGGCCGACAACCCTATCCGGCACGGTGCGCCGCCTGGGCAGCGAGGTCCCCTTGAGTGGCATCACGCTGCACGCTGTCGGCGACGCCGGCCAGCAATCAACCACCGTGGTGACCGACCAGCAAGGCCACTATATCCTCCAGCATGTGCCGGAGAACGCGCGCCTGGTTGTCGAAGGGCCGGGCTTCACTCCGAAGGGCGTCGCGATCGGGCAGAACACGGCGCTCGACCTGGATGTCCGGCCTGACATTCTGAAAGGAGTCGTGCGCGCTACAACCGGAGCGCCAATTGCGAAGGCGTCCATCAGCATCGGCAAGTTGAACGTCCAGACCGGCCCCGATGGCGCCTACGAACTCGACGGCGTGCCAGATGGGGCGCAGGTCGTCGCCAATGCGCCTGGCTTCATCAGCCAGACCCTCAGTCCCGCCGACAAGGTGACGCTCGACTTCACGCTGGAACCGCTGATCGTGCGCGCGATCTACCTGACACCCGACAGTTTCGCCAGGGACGAGAAGTTTAACGCGCTCCTGGCATTGGCCGACCGCACCGAGATCAACGCGATGGTTATTGACTTCAAAGATGAGACGGGCTGGCTCTTCAACGATAGTCAGGTACCCCTGGCGCGCGAAATCGGCGCGGCGCATCCCAACGGGGTAGATTTCCAGGCGCGGCTAAAGACGCTGCGCGAGCACCATATCTACGCCATCGCGCGTATCGTCTGTATGCTCGACCCCACGCTGGCGACCGCCCATCCCGAACTGGCGGCGCACAACAGTAAGACCGGCGGCATCTGGAAGAACAACAACGGCGTCGCCTGGGTCAACGCGATGCAGCCAGGCGTCTGGCAATACCTGACCGATGTCGCGCTCGATGCTGTAAATCTCGGCTTCAACGAAATCCAGTTCGACTACGTGCGCTTCCCAACCGATGGCGATATGGAGGCGCTTGACCTCGGCGCGCCCGACAACATCACAACGCGCACCGAAGCGATCGGCAAGTTCCTCAAGACGGCGCACGACGCGCTTGCAGCGCGTGGCGTGCCGCTCGGCGCCGACATCTTCGGTATCGTGCTATGGGACAAGGACGACAACGGCATCGGGCAACAACTGGAAACTCTGGCGCCATATCTCGACTACATCTGCCCGATGGTCTACCCCTCACACTTCGCGCCCGGCTCAATGGGCTTCGATCTGCCCAACGACCACCCGTACGACGTGATTCTGCAAAGCCTGCAACGGGGCGGGGGTCGCATCGAGGACGCACAGCGGAAGTTCCGGCCGTGGCTGCAAGACTTCTCCTTCGGCCCCGGCATTGACTACGGCCCAAACGAAGTGCGCGCGCAGATTCAGGCCACCTACGACTTCGGCAGCACCGGCTGGATGCTCTGGAACGCCAGCAACGCCTTCACCGAGGGCGCGCTCAAGCCCAAAGGGCAGCCGTAACCGGGGTGAGGGCGTGAGGGCGTGAGATGGATTGAGTCGGCGCGGTATCTGGCTGCTGGCGCAGTGCTTGCCCCAAGCAACTCACGACTCACGCACTCACACATTCACGCCTTGTATCAGCGGCAGACAGGTGCGGAGCACGCGCTCGTAGGTCGCCGCGTTCGTCGCCGTGACCTCCCGCACGCGCGGGATTGGTGGACAGCACTCCGGCACGTCGCGCATCGCCGTCGGTAAGGCCACCGGCGCCTCGTCCGCCCAGCGCGCCAGCCACGCGGCCGGCGTCGCCTTGGGTGCCGTGCGGCCACTCAGTTCGGCCCACGCCAGCGTCCAGGCGCGCGGCGCCACGCGCCAGAGGTCGTAGCCGCCCCCGCCGAGTACAATCAACCGCCCCCCGCAGAGTTCGTGGGCCAGTGTGTGGACGAGCGCCAGCGCGCCCTCGAAGGTGCGCGTCGTCGCGTGCAGATCGGTCAGCGGGTCGTAGCAGTGTCCATCACACCCGTGCTGCATGACGATGACGTCCGGGCGATAGGCCCGCGCGACCGCCGGCACGATCGTCGTGAAGCCGGCCAGCCAGGAGTCGTCGTCGGTGAAGGCGTCGAGCGGCACGTTTACCGAGTAGCCATAGCCGGCGCCCCGCCCGCGTTCCTCCACTGTGCCGGTGCCGGGAAAGAGGTAGCGCCCGGTCTCATGAAACGAGACGGTCAACACCTGATCGGTGTCGTAGAAAATCTCCTGCACGCCGTCGCCATGATGCGCGTCGTTATCTATGTACAGCACCCGCGCGCCGCACTGCTCGACCAGCCAGCGGCACATCACGGCGATATCGTTGTAGACGCAGAAGCCCGACGCCTGGCCGCGCCCGGCATGATGCAGCCCACCGCCGATGTTGAACGCATGGTCCACCTGGCCGGCCAGCACCAGTTCCGCCGCCACGAGCGAGCCGCCTACCAGCATGGCCGCCGCCTCGTGCATCTGTGGGAAGATTGGCACGTCTTCCGTGCCCAGGCCGTAGCGCGCCGCCCACTCCGGCGGCAATTGCCCCAGCCCGGCCGCCTTGACCGCCGCGAGGTACGCCTCGCTATGCGCGGTCGCCAGTTCGGCATCGGTCGCCAGGCGCGGAGCCACAAGCCGGTGCTCGTCGTCAAGGAGACCGCAGGCGGTGATGAGGTCCACCGCCAGCCGCAACCGCAGCGGATTGAAGGGATGGGTGTCATTGAAGCGGTAGGCATGGTACGCTTCGCCATAGATCAGCGCGGTCGTGCAGCGCGCCTGCCGGTTCATTGCCTGCTCCTCATCTACGGTTACGCGGTCTCTTGAACCGGACCCTATCGCCGCATCGTTCTGGCGCTATCGTGAACGATAGTAGCGAAGCCACCGCCGCGCCGCAAGGCTCGACGAGTCGTGAGCGCGTGGACAGGTTCAGACCAGCACAGCGCCGGCTTGCTGGCACAGTCTTCGTCCCAAGCAACTCACGTACTCACGACTCACGACGGTGAACCATTATGCAAGGAGATTCTATGTCGCACCGCTTCAATCCCGAAAACCGCCACCGACTGTTGAGCGCCGAACGCCACGAGATGATGCCGCCCGACCGTATCCTCGGTTGGCTGCCGGTGCGCCCGGATATGACTATTGCCGACATCGGCTGCGGGCCGGGCTTTTTCACCTTGCCGCTGGCCGAGCGCCTGCCACAGGGCACGGTGCTGGCGCTGGATGTCGAGCCGGTCATGCTCCAGACGGTCGAGGAGCGTGCCGCCGCTGCCGGCCTCGCCAACATCCGCACCCTCCTGGCCGGCGAGGACGCGCTGCCGATCGAACCCAGCAGTCTCGATGGCGCGTTCCTCTCGATGGTCTATCACGAAATCCCCACCCGGCAGCACTACCTGGAGCATTTACGCAGCCTGGTCAAGCCTGGCGGCTGGCTTGCCATCGCAGAGTGGGAGAAGCGGCCGAATCCCGGCGGTGGGCCGCCGCTCGCGAACCGCCTCACGCCGGCGGAAACACGCGCCGACATGCTCGCGGCCGGCTGGCCGGTAACCGCCCAGGAAACAATCAACGAGTGGATGTACTTCCTGCTGTCCCAGCCCGGTCAGTGACGAGGCGGGCAGACGGGCAGTCGGGCAGTGCGCTAGATCAGCACTGCGCTTGAAGACAGGCACTGTGCTCACGAGAACCCATTGCCCGACTGCCCGTCTGCCCGTCTGCCCGACCCGTTTCAGCCCATCTAGCCACCAGCCATACCCTTTGCTATACTACGCACGTTCACGGAGAGGTGGCCGAGCGGTTGAAGGCGGCGCTCTCGAAAAGCGTTAGGTGATGAGCCTCGTGGGTTCGAATCCCACCCTCTCCGCCACCTCGTAGTCGCAAGTCCCAGGTCAACAGGTAACAGTCGCATTGGAAGGCGAGACCTGCGACCTGACGACCTGCGACCTGGGACGACACCGCACGGAAGGGTCGCATAGCCTGGCCTAGTGCGCGCGACTGGAAATCGCGTAGGCGGTAATACCGCCTCGAGGGTTCGAATCCCTCCCCTTCCGCCACACAGAATCACATCAGCGCCGCCCGCCGACCTGGGCAGAGTGGCAGTATTCCTCCCTTGGTCTTGTATCGGCAGACCGCCTCTACCACCTTCTCATACAGCCGCCCATACCACCGGGGATATGTCGTATGCCGGAGTGCCAGCACGACCGATGGCGCTGCTATACTATCTGGCGATGGCGCTCGATCGCGTAGTGGCAGCGCGCTGCCGGAGGAGTCGCAACGTCAATGGCCCAACCTGTTGCGCCGGTTCACGATTTCCATTCACACACCTACCTCACCGACGGCGCGCTCTCGCCGGTTGAACTCATTCGCCGCGCCGCCGTCGCTGGCTACGTCACGCTCGGCATCACCGACCACGCCGGCATCGGCGACCTCCAGCGCCTCATCACCACGCTCAAGGCCGACCGCGACGCGGTACGCGATGCCTGGCCCGAAATCGAAGTCTGGATCGGCGTCGAACTGACGCACCTGCCGCCCGCCCTGATTCCCAACGCCGCCTACCGGGCGCGCGAACTCGGCGCCGAACTCGTCAATGTTCACGGCGAGACGCCGGTCGAACCGACCGCGCCCGGCACCAACGCCGCCGCCGCGCGCTGCGAGCTGGTGGACATCCTCGTTCACCCCGGCCTGATCACGCCGGAGGACGCCGCCGCCGCCGCCGCGACCGGCGTCTTTCTCGAACTGACCTTCGGGCGCGGCCACTCGCTCGCCAACGGCCATGTGGCGAAAACCGCGCTGACGGCCGGCGCGAACCTGCTCGTCAATAGCGACGGCCATGTGCCGGACGGCCTGCTCAATGCCCAGCGCGCTCGCATGATCGCGCGCGGCGCTGGCCTGACCGACGAACAGGCCGACCAGACGCTCTACCAGAACCCACTGCGCTTGCTGGACCGGCTGCGGACGAAGCACCCGGCCGGCGGGCGCGGCCTGCGCGTGCTCTGATGGCCACGCCGACCGTCACCAACGCACGGATCGCCGCCCTCCTGCGCGAGTATGCCGACCTGCTCGAACTGCGCGGCGAAAGCCCTTTCCGCACCGCCGCCTACCGGCGCGGCGCCGACGCGATCGCGCGCCTGGAGCAGCCGGCCACGGCGCTGACGGCGGAGGAGTTGCAGCACGTCGAGGGCATCGGCAAGGGTCTCAGCGCGGTCGTGGTCGAGATCGGCCGGCGTGGCACGTTTGGGCCGCTGGACGAACTGCGCGCGGTGATGCCCTCGTCGGTGATCCGCTTCACCGCGATTCCGGGGGTCGGCGTGAAGACCGCCGCGCGCCTCTACGAAACGCTCGGCGTCGCGACATTCGACGAACTGCGCGCCGCCGCCGAAGCCGGCCAGATTCGCGCCGCGAAGGGGCTGGGCGCGCGGGTGGAGCGCACGATTACCGAAGGGCTGGCCGAACTGGCGGCGCGCGACGATCGTCATCCGCTCGGCCTGGCGCTGCCGCTCGGCCTCTTGCTGCAACGCCTGCTGGCCGCAGTCGCGCCGGCACACACCGCGATCGCGCTGGCGGGCAGCGTCCGGCGGCGCGTAGACGCCGTCAACGACATCAACCTGCTCGCAGCGGCGGCCGATCCCGCGCCGCTCCTCGACGCCTTCGCCACGCTGCCGCCCGTGCTCGACACGCGCGAGCGCGCCGGTGCGGAGCTCACCGTCACCCTGGATGGCGACCTGCCGGTGCGCCTGGTGGTCGTGCCGCCCGCGCGGTTTGGCGGCGAACTCGTGTACTGGACCGGCTCCGTCGCGCACCTCGCCGCGTTGCGCGACCTGGCAGCCGAGCGCGGCAGCGCCGACCCCTTCGCGGCCAGCTTTGCCGACGAAGATGGCTTCTACGCGGCGCTCGGTCTGCCGGTGATCCCGCCCGAGTTGCGCGAAGGGCGCGGCGAGGTCGTGGCCGCGCGAACTGGCGCGCTGCCCGATCTGATCGAACCGGCCGACCTGCGCGGCGATTTACACGCGCACAGCACCTGGAGCGACGGCGGCAGCACCATCGAGGAGATGGCGCGGGCGGCGATCGCGCGCGGCTATGCCTACCTGAGCGTCAGCGACCACACGCAGAGTCTCGGCGTCGCCAACGGCCTGGACGAGCAGCGCATCCGCGCGCAATGGCGCGAGATTGACCGCCTCAACGCGGAACTCGCACCCTTCCGCCTCTTGAAATCGGCCGAGGTCGAAATTCGCAAGGACGGCACGCTCGACCTGCCCGACGCGGTGCTGGCCGAACTCGACCTGGTCGTCGCCTCGCTCCACACCGGCCTGCGCGGCGACCGCGCGACGGTCACGAACCGGCTGCTGCGCGCGATCCACAATCCGCATGTGGACATCATCGCCCACGCGTCGGGGCGCATCGTCGGCGGGCGCGCGGGCGCCGACTACGATTGGAACGCTGTCTTCGCCGCCGCCGCTGAGACACGCACCGCGCTGGAGATCAACGCCTCGCCCGAGCGCCTCGACCTCAACGACGTCCACGCGCGCCAGGCGCTCGACGCCGGCATCGTGCTCACGATAGACAGCGACGCCCACGCCACCGGCGGCCTCGATGGCATCACCTACGGCGTCGCGGTCGCGCGCCGCGCCTGGGCCACCGCGCGCGACGTCCTCAACACCCGCCCGCTCGACGACCTCCTCGCCTGGGCGCGCGAGCGCTAACGTTTGCTCACTCACCAGCACAAACCACTATTAGGCGCCGTGATGATACCGCCTGGCCGTCCATAAGAGTTCGGCGGTCTGGCGGGCGGTGGCCCCGGACTGAAGTCCGGGTCTGGACACTCCTGCGGAGTGACGAAGTCCACGTTGCGGACTGTGGTCTGCCGGCGTGCGTGGCCTTGCCAGCGTTGATCGGTTGCCAGTCCGCGCAGCGGGCTTCGGTCACACAGAGTGTGCTCAGGCCTGGGCTTCAGTCCCGGGCCACCGCCCGCCAGACCACCGCCTCGACCGAATCCTGACCTCCTGCGGCCGTCCCCACGCATAGTACGAAAGTACCAGACCATTGTACTTATTTACAGCATATGTCTCTCAGGAGTATGATAGTGGGCGGGTGAGGTCATATTGTGGCCTTTTTGTAGACGGTAGCCGCGCAACCTTGCTTCCAGGCTACACACTGGCAATCCTCCGAGGTGTGTCATGCTTCGTCACGCGCGCTGGTTCATTTTGCTGTGTGTAGTCGTCAGTCTCGCCGGTTTCGGTGCCAGTATCCCGGCGCTTACTCCACCGGCTGTCGCCGCCGCCGACCCGAACTGCACGCCGGGGTTATTTCAGTCTACGCAAGCCTGCCAACCGGCGCCGAAAGGTCCGGGCACGCCCTCTGCTGCGACGCCGACGCCCCAGATCAGCGGCTACGTAGACCAGACGATCTGGAGCGGGCTGGACCGGCCCACGGCGGTGCGGTTCTCGCCCGATGGGCGCGTCTTTATCGCCGAGAAGAGCGGACTGGTGCTGGTCTACGCCAGCCTCACCGCTTCGACCTACACGGTGTTTGCCGATCTGCGCCCAGAGGTTGACGACTACTGGGATCGTGGCCTGAGCGGCCTGGCGCTCGCGCCGGGCTTCCCCACAACTCCCTACGTTTACGTCCTCTACAC
>DASUBC010000492.1:0-11655 GCA_035763465.1 Thermomicrobiales bacterium | reverse complement strand
GCGCTGCTGCAACTCGGGCAGGTCAATGAACGCGCTCGCCCCCTCCTGCATCGCCGCGAGGACGGGCGGCGGCATCAGCGAACCGCCCAGCCGGGTCAGCGTCGCCGAGGCGTTGATCACCCGGCGCACGCCCAGGTCGTCGTAACGGCTCATCCGGTTATCCTCCACATACGCGGCAGGGGGTCAACACCGAGTTTGCCGGCCAGCCAGGCATCGAGCCAGTCGTGGTCGGTCGCGCCCTCATGCGTGACATTGTAGCGCTCTACCGGGCCGCCGAGTTCATGCGCGAGCGGCTGGAGCCACTTCGCGCCACCGAGCGTGCCATCATCGCCGATACTGAGCAGTGTTGTGGCGGTCACTTGCGCCGCGTGCGCCAGCGGATCGAAGAACGCCAGCGTCCAGGCGACGCTCGCTTCGTCGTCCGGGTGGGCGCGCAGGTAGTCGTTGAGTTCCTCGATTGGATAATCGGCAACCTGGCGCCGCGCTTCCAGCAGCCGGTAGAACATGAAGCCCGTCGCGTCGAGCGCGGTGAAGCCGGGCCGCCGCGCGGCGGTAATCAGCGCCAGGTCGTCGCCGCGAATGCCGACGTGCTGCTTGTCCACCTCCGGTCGCGCGAGCAAGAACTCCGCGCCGCGCAGGCAGTCAGCCACGATGCTCCGATAGATGTACGTTGCCGGGTCGGTGATACCCAGTGTCAGTAAGCCTGGATAGGCTGCCGCGAAGGGTTGATCGGCCAGCCGCTGCCCCCGGTACATCAGTTGCAGCACGGCGTAGCGCCGCCGGTCGTCCGGATGGGGCACATGGTTGACGCTGCCGTAGCGCGGTACCTGGAACAGGCCGGGGAACGGCCCGTCGCCATGCGGCACGCTGTAGTACCCGAAGATGCGATAGGGACCGACGCTGGTCAGGCGCAGGTGATAGACCGTCGCGTAGTCGGTCGTTCGCAACGGCGACGCCTCCAGCGTGGGCGCCGCCGGATAGCGCGCCAGGTCGGTGTCAACCTGCTGCCAGTATTGCTCGAATGTCGTCTCCGCCATGATTCTCCCTCGTGCAAGTGCCTGAGTGCGTGAGACGTGAGTGCGTGAGAAAGGTTCGGTCAGCACAGCGCCTGGCTGCGCGCAGAGAGCAGTCCCAAGCCACTCACGACTCACGCACTCACGTCTCACGCACTATCAACCAACTGTCAGCGGCGTCTTGCCGCTGGTCGCCGCCGGGCGCAGGTGTTCGGCCAGGAACGCGCGCACTTTGGTCATCTCCCAGTACGCGCCCGAATCATGCGCGCAGCGTGGGTAGGCGTGGATCGTCTTCGGACAGGTCATGGCGTTGTAGAGCGCGTAGCCGGTCTCCGGCGGGCAGACGTCATCGGCCAGGCCAACGTAGACCAGCATCGGGCAGCGGATGCGCGGCGCGAAATTGATCCCATCGAAGTAGTTCAAGGTCGCGCGCACGTCCGGTTCCCGTTCGGGATGGAGCCGCAGGTATTCGTTGATCTCCTCATAGGGGTACGTGTCGGTGAGGGACGCAGCGTCCAGGAAGCCACAGAGGTACGGGGCGCCGGCCGCGCCGCAGGTGATGACGTCGTTTCGCAGCGCGGAGGTGACGACCGTCAGCGCGCCGCCCTGACTGCTGCCATGCACGCCGATCCGGCTGTGGTCCACTTCCGGCCGCGTCAGCACGAAGTCCACCGCGCGGCAGGCGTCAATATAGAAGCCGCGATAACTGTAGGTGTTACGGTCGGTGATGTTGTCCACCAGCAGACCCGGATAGCCGGGATTGTACTGCCGGTTCGAGCGCAGTTTGCCGCGCGGCGCGACGCCGACCGCCGCGTAGCCGAGTTTCGCCCACGCCTTCGGCAGCGTCGGCTCGGAGATATACCCCGGCACGATCAGCAAGCCGGGGTAGGGCGGCGGCACATAGGCCGCCTTCGGCACACAGTACCAGCCGGCGATCCGCACGCCGCCGAGACTGTCATAGCCGATCTCGTAGACATCTACTTCGGCGGTGGAGCGCATGGGGATATGCTCCACCGACGGGTTGAGCGGGATCGTCGCTGCTTCAGCCAGTAATTCCTGCCAGAAATCGTCGAAATCGGGTGGGCGAACGGTCGAGGTGCCGTACTGGTCCGCTGGTTTGCGTGGTGGGCGTTCGCGTAGTGTCGCCGCCATTTTCCCCTGCTTCCCTCCTACTGGTGACCACGCTCCGGATTGGCGTCGCCATCTTGCCGCGTTTCGGCGCGGATGTCTAGGGGATAGGGGATAGTTGCTCACCACCAGGCAGTGCTGATCTATCAGCACGGTGCTGACGAGAGACTATCTCCTATCCCCTATCCCCTATCCAGCGCCGCCCCATCGTCCGCCGCCGTGAGCATGTCACCGTGATCCAGGAAGTCTTCGAAGGCCAGGGTCGCCGCGCCGATCAGGCCGGGGTCGCCTTCCAGGGTGGTGTAGACGACCTGCGGGTGGCGCTGCGCGGGCAGCAGCGAGACTTCGTCAATCGCCTCCGCGATCAGCCGCACGACCAGGTCGCGCACGGGCCGGAGCGCACCACCGATAATGACCAGTTGTGGGTCAATGACCACGGTCAGGTTTGCGACGGCCAACGAGAGGTGATGGAGGGCGTCACCGACAATCGCCTGCGCCGCCGGTTGGCCCGCGCCGGCGGCGGCGAGCACGCGTGCGGCGATCGCCGGGGCGTCGGCCTCCGCCAGGCCGGCGAGCAGGCCAGTGGCGCCATCGGCGTCGGCCATTTCACGCGCGCGGCGGGCGATCGCCTGCGTCGAAGCGACCGCTTCCAGACACCCCCGCTTGCCGCACGCGCAGACTGGGCCATGCTCGATCACGACGGTATGGCCGATCTCGCCGGCCATTCCGGCCCAGCCTGGATACATTTCACCACCAATGATGATGCCCGCGCCAACGCCTTCGGTGACGACGATCGCGATCAGGTCGTCAACGCCGCGTCCCGCGCCGTACCAGTGCTCCGCCAGCGCCAGTGCGCGCGTGGCGTTTTGGAGCCGGGTCGGCAGGCCGAGTTCGCCGGCCAGCAGCGCGGCCAGCGGCACATCGTGCCAGTTGTGATAGGCGGCGTACTCGATCTGGCCGGTCGCCGGATTGACCAGACCGACCGCGGCGATCCCCGCGCCGACGATGCGCGCACGCTCGACCTCGGCCAGTACCCGGCCAGCGAGTTGCTGGGTCAGGCGGACGACTTCCGATGGGGACGTGCCGCGCGCCAGCGGTATCGTCTCCACGCACTCGACGCCGCCCTTGAGGTTGACCAGCCCGACCTGCAAGGAGATTTCCGCCACATGCACCGCCAGCGCCAGTACGCCGTCGGCGCGCACGTCAACCAGAACGGGCTGCCGGCCGCCGGCAGAATTGGTCACGGAGTTGTCTTTGCCAACGTCGGCGACCAGATGCGCGGCGCTCAATTGCGCGACCGCATAGGTGATCGTGGACGGCATCAATCCGGTCAGTTCCGCCAGGGCATGGCGCGACAGCGGACCGTGGCGCAAGAGCGCGCGAATGACGATCGAGCGGTTATGCAGTTTAACCTGGCTGGCGTTGCTGCCGCGCAGCCGCTGTCCCCGCGCCCGGAACGGCATCGTCCTTACTCCTGCCACGCCCGATCCGCCCGCGCTGAACCGGCAGCATCGATTAGTAACCAGCGGTGGCGCGGGGATCGCCTGCAAGGCCACCGCGCAAACGGGTGTTCTGACAGCGTGACAGCAGCGTCGGAGCGAACCAGCGGCGCGTCGGCGCACATAGTTCATTCAATGAATGAACGCAGTATACTCTGCCTGATCCGGCTGTCAAGAGGGGAGCCAAGTAGCAAGGAGCGAGCAGAGAGTTCTTTATCACTGGTACCGCGCCAGCAGATAGGCACTGCGCTGATTGTAACCACTCTCTATACCCTGCTCGCTCCTTGCTACTAGCAGAGACCGCGCGTTTGTGGTAGAAATCCGTCCGATAGCGCGCGGACAGCCGCGGCGAGGGATTCAGTTAGTGTTGTTCCGGCCCTGAGATTGTGATATTATTCTCAATCAAAGAGTGGCGGGACGCCGATGAATATGCAACGGAGCGATCGAGGTTCCACGGAGACCGAGGCCGAGCGTATCAACCGTACTCGTTGGCGGGCTGTAGGGCTGGCGTTACAATTCGGCAGCACGGTTGTCGGCGCCTTCCTGATCGGCCTGGGTGGGGGAATCTGGCTCGACAGACGGCTGGGGACGTCGCCGCTCTTTCTGTTTGTGGGGCTGATTCTCGCCTTCGTCGCCGTCGGGTACAGTCTCTACGAAATCGCCACGGTCGGCACACCACGCCGCGCTCCCAACCGCACGCCAGGAAGATCGGTATCGCCAGCACCGGACGACGATGACCGCGCCGACGACGAGGCAGAGTAGAGAGGCGGAAGAGGACGATGGGGTCGGATATCCACATTAGCCTGCCGGCGGAGTCAGTCTTTTCCATTGGGCCACTGCATATCACCAATTCGATCATCATGATGCTGCTGGTGGGCGCCGGCCTCGTTATCTTCTACGCGTTGGCGATGCGGAAGCACGCCCTGGTCCCCGGCGGCGCGCAAAATCTGGCCGAAGTCATCGTCGAGTATGTGCTGGGGCTGGTCGAAGGCGCAGCCGGGAAGCGCCTGGGGCGGCGCATCTTCCCCCTCGTCGCGACCCTCTTTATCTTCATCATCACCGCGAACTATGCCGGGCTGCTGCCCCTCGTCGGCACGGTCGGGTTCACCAACGAGCACGGTGAATTCGTGCCCTTCCTCCGCTCGCCGAACGCCGACCTCAACATGACGATTGCGATGGCGCTCATCGCGGTGATCATCGTGCAGATCAGCGGCGTGATGGCGCACGGCGTTGGCGGCTATCTGAAAGAGCTACTGACGCCGATCCCGCTGGCGCCGATTCATATCATCGGCGAGTTCTCGCGGCTCATCTCTCTCTCCGCCCGTCTCTTCGGCAACATCTTCGGCGGTGAGGTGCTGGTCACGGTGATGTACCACCTGACCTTCGTTGTCATCCCGGTTATCTTCATCAGTCTCGAACTGCTCTTTGGCTACATTCAGGCGATGATCTTCTCGATGCTCACGATGAGCTACATCATCCTGGCCGTCGCCGGCCATGGTGGCGACCACGAAGAACACGAGGAACATGGCGCGGCCGCACTCGTGGCCGACGAAACCGGCGCGCATATGTAGAGGACGCGCGACCACAACGAGGTGGCCCTACGCCCCGGACGCGCCGTGGGCGACGTGTTATAGGTGATTGGTGACTCCGCAGGGGAGATCACCGGAGTGTAGGGGAGGCAAACGCGTGGGTACCAGCAGTACAGAGGTTGCGAAGCTGACGGCCGCCGGACTGGCGATTGGCCTGGGCGCCATCGGCCCCGGCATCGGGATCGGGATCGCCGTGCGTGGCGCGCTCGACGCCATCGGGCGCAACCCCGAGACCGAAGGCGCGGTCCGTACGACGATGATCGTCGGCGCTGGTCTGTCCGAAGCGGTGGCGATTTACGCCTTCGTCATCGCGCTTATCCTCATCTTCGTCGCCTAGGGTGCGGCAAGCCGTGACCGGCAGCCCAACGTGGCACCGACACACCGGCGCCTGAGAGGAAAGACGCGATGGCAGGGCTAGGCATTCAGTGGGCGCAGCTACTGTTTCAGTTGCTCGCCTTTATCCTTCTCATCTGGCTGCTCTGGCGCTTCGCCTATAAGCCGGTCCTCGGCCTCCTCGATCAGCGGGCGGGGCGCATCCGCCAGAGCATGGAGCAGGCCGACCGGATCGAGCGCCAGCTGGCCGAGACCGAGCAGCGCAATCAGGAGATTCTGGCCGAAGCGCGGCGCGAGGCGCAGCACATTATCGCCAACGCGCGCGAACTAGGCGACCGCCAGATCGCGCAGGCGCGCGAGGTCGCGCACGCCGAAGCCGACAAGCAACTGCAACAGTCGCTCGCGCAGTTGCGCGCGGAAGAAGAACGCGCCAAGACCGAACTGCGCCAGGAGTACGCCGATCTGGTCATCCGCGCCGCCAGCCGCGTCTTGCGACAGGAGCTCGATCCGCAGAAACATCTGCAACTGATCGATGCCACCCTGCGCGAGGCCGACCAGGCTGCGGACAAGTAAGCGAGGGTCGAAGGTCGGAAGGTCGAAGGCCAAAGGTCTCTGCGGACAGGGCAGTGCTTCTCCACGAGGCGACTTTCGACCTTCGACCTTCCGACCTTCGGCCACAAAAGGGGGATGGCGTGCCGAGTGGAACGGCCGCCAGGCGCTACGCGCAGGCGGTCTTCGAACTAGCCGACGAGCAAGGAACGCTCGACCGTTGGGAACGGGATCTGTCGGTCCTGGCCGACGCCTTCGGTGATCCGATGGTCGCGGCCTTTTTTGATAATCCACAGGTGCCCAACACCCAGAAGCGCGAGACCGTCGCCCGGCTGCTGGGGCCGGAAGGGCAGCAACTGACGAAGAACTTCGCGGGCCTTCTGATCGAGCGGGGGCGGTTCGGCGCTATGCGCCAGATCTACAACGCCTTTCACGATCAGGTGCTGGCCCGGCGCGGCATCGCGGTGGGCGACGTAACGACGGCGGTGCCGCTCAATGACGCCGAATTGACGTTCGTGCGCGATCGTCTCAGCGCCATTGTCGGCAAGGATGTCGAAGTCCGGGCGACCGTAGACCCCGGCATTATCGGCGGTATCATCGCCCGCGTTGACGATCAATTGATTGATGGTAGTGTGACCAACCAGTTACGCAAGTTGCGCGAACGACTCGTCGCGCGCCGCTAAGCGGCAGGAGGGGTCCTATGGTCGTCCGATCGTCGGAAATCCGCGACATCATTCGCGGCGAAATTCAGAACTTTGGACAGGAACTGACGGTCACCAACGTCGGCACGGTTGTCGAGGTTGGTGACGGCATCGCGACCGTCTACGGTCTCAGCCAGGTCATGGCGTCCGAGCTGGTCGAGTTCGAAAGCGGCGTGCTCGGCCTGGCGCTGAACCTCACCGAGGACAGCGTCGGCGTCATCATCATGGGCGATTACACCGACATCGAAGAGGGGCAGACGGTCCGCTCGACCGGCCGCATCGCCTCGGTGCCAGTCGGCGACGCGCTGATCGGGCGCGTGGTCAACGCGGTCGGCCAGCCGATTGACGACAAGGGGCCGATCGCCACCGACAAGACGCGCGAGATCGAGCGCATCGCGCCGGGCGTCATCGAGCGGCAGAACGTGGACACGCCGCTCCAGACCGGTATCAAGGCGATTGACGCGATGATCCCGATCGGGCGCGGCCAGCGCGAGCTGATCATCGGCGACCGCCAGACCGGCAAGACGGCGGTGGCGATTGACACGATCATCAACCAGAAAGACAAGAACTGCGTCTGCATCTACGTGGCGATCGGGCAGAAGCTCTCGCAGGTGCGCCAGGTGCAGGCGATCCTCGAACAGAACGGCGCGATGGACAATACCATCATCGTCGTCGCCTCGGCCGCCGAACCGGCGCCATTGCAGTACATCGCCCCGTTCGCGGGCTGCGCGATGGGCGAAGAGTTCATGGAGACCGGGCGCGATGCGGTCATCATCTACGATGACCTCTCCAAGCACGCCTGGGCCTACCGCCAGGTGTCGCTGTTGCTGCGCCGCCCGCCTGGACGCGAGGCGTACCCCGGCGATGTCTTCTACCTGCACTCGCGCCTGCTGGAGCGCGCCGCGCGCCTGAGCACGGAACGCGGCGGCGGCAGCCTGACCGCGCTGCCGATCATCGAGACGCAGGCGAACGACGTGTCGGCCTACATTCCGACCAACGTCATCTCGATTACCGACGGCCAGATCTTCCTGGAGACCGACCTCTTCAACGCCGGTATTCGCCCGGCCATCAACGTCGGCATCTCGGTCAGCCGCGTCGGTGGCGACGCGCAGATCAAGGCGATGAAGCAGGTCGCCGGCCGCATGAAGCTGGACCTGGCGCAGTTCCGCGAACTGGCCGCCTTCGCGCAGTTCGGCTCGGACCTCGACGCGGGCACGCGCGCGACGCTCGATCGCGGCACGCGGGTCCAGGAAGTGCTCAAGCAGCCGCAGTACGACCCGCTGCCGGTCGCCAAGCAGGTCGCCATGATCTTCGCCGTCAACGAGGGGCACCTGGACGATGTGCCGGTGGAACGGATCAGCGAGTTCGAGGAAGGGTTCTACAACTTCCTGGACATGAGCCACGCCGACATTCTGGACGAGATCAGCCAGAAGAAGGTGCTCAGCGATGATCTGCGCGGCGCACTCGCCTCGGCCATCAAGGAGTACAAGCAGACAGCCGGATTTGGAAAGTGACGAGTATTACTCTCACCCCCGCTGCCTGCGGGCAGCACCCCCTCCCCGTGATACGGGAGAGGGGGCTGGGGGGTGAGGGCCGTTCCCATCACTTCGCGGAGGCGTTATGGCGAGTTCGCGTGAAATCAGGCGGCGCATTCGGAGCGTCAGAAACATCTCGCAGATCACGCGAGCGATGGAGATGGTCGCCGCGTCGAAGATGCGGCGTGCCCAGCAGCGTGTCACCGCGACACGGCCTTACTCGGAGCGCATCGGCGCGGTGATCGCGCATCTGGCCGGTCTGGCGGGACAGGCGGAAGGTGACGATCACTTTCCGCTGCTCGATCAGCGGGAAATCAAGAAGATCGCCATCATCCTGGTGACGCCCGATAAGGGGTTAGCTGGCGCGATGAACTCCAACATCACGCGCCGGGCCGCGCGCTACATCCTCAATGAAGCGGGCGTGCCCGTCGAGGTGATCGCGGTCGGACGCAAGGGCCGCGACTTCATGGTGCGCTACCGGCGCGATGTCGTGGCGGAGTTCACGGGCATCGGCGACTACCCCACACTCGACCAGATCGCGCCGATCGCGCAGGTCGCGGTGGACGACTTCATCGCCGGCAAAGTGGACGCGGTCTACCTGATCTACACCCGGTTCATCAATACCCTGAGCCAGCAGCCGGAAATTCAGCAGTTATTGCCGGTGCGACCGCCGGAAGACACCACGCCGCAGGCCGATTTCATCTTTGAGCCGAACGCCGGCGTCGTGCTCAACAGCCTGCTGCCGCGCTATGTGGACCAGCAGGTCTACCGCGCCATTCTCGAAAATGTCGCGTCGTTCTACAGCGCACAGATGGTCGCGATGCGGAACGCGACCGACAACGCCCACGATCTGGTGACAGACCTGACGCTGGAGTACAACAAGGCGCGGCAGGCCCAGATTACCCGCGAGGTCAGTGAAATCGCCGCCGGCGCGAACGCGCTGGGAGGATAAAGGGAGGTCGAAGGTCTGAAGGTCAAAGGTCTCTGTAGATAAGGCAATGCCTACGAACGAGCGACTTTCGACCGTCGACCTTCAGACTTTTGACCGCCGACGAAGGAGGCCAGCATGGCAACCGCAGTCCAGGGCGCGACCGGCAAGGTCGTGCAGGTGACCGGCGCGGTGGTGGACGTCGAGTTCCCGACCGACCGCTTGCCGGAGATTTTCAACGCGCTGGAAATTGAGCGCAAGGACGGCAAGAAGCTGGTGCTGGAGGTGCAGCAGCACCTCGGCAATGACTGGGTCCGCACGGTCGCGATGTCGAGCACCGACGGTCTGGTGCGCGGCATGGACGTGGTGGACACCGGCGCGCCGATCCAGGTGCCGGTTGGCCCGGCGACGCTCGGCCGCGTTTTCAATGTCACCGGCCAGACGGTGGATAATGCGGGGCCGGTGGACACGTCGCAGATGTATCCGATTCACCGGCCCGCGCCGAGTTTCGAGGAGCAGTCCACGCAGGTCGAAATCTTCGAGACCGGGATCAAGGTCATTGACCTGATCGCCCCCTTCACACGGGGCGGCAAGACCGGCATCTTCGGCGGCGCGGGCGTCGGCAAGACCGTCACCATTGCCGAGCTGATTCACAACGTCGCTTCCGAGCACGGCGGTTACTCGGTCTTCTCGGGCGTGGGCGAGCGCACCCGCGAGGGGACGCAGCTCTACCACGAGATGCACGAGTACGGCGTCTTCGACAAGACGGTGCTCGTCTACGGGCAGATGAACGAGCCGCCCGGCGCGCGGCTCCGCGTCGGGCTGACGGGCCTGACGATGGCCGAGTACTTCCGCGATGAGGGGCGCGATGTGCTGCTCTTCATTGACAACATCTTCCGCTTCGTCCAGGCCGGTTCCGAAGTCTCCGCGCTGCTCGGCCGGATGCCGAGCGCCGTCGGCTACCAGCCGACCCTGGCGAGCGAGATGGGCCAGTTGCAGGAGCGGATCACCTCGACGACGCGCGGCTCGATCACCTCGGTACAGGCGGTCTACGTGCCCGCCGACGACTACACCGACCCGGCCCCCGCGACGACCTTCGCGCACCTCGACGCAACGATCTCGCTCGACCGCGCGGTCTTCGAGCGCGCGATCTTCCCGGCAGTAGACCCGCTGGCGTCAACCTCGCGTATTCTCGACCCGCGCATCGTGGGCGAGGACCACTACCGGGTGGCGCAGGAAGTCAAGCGCGTTCTTCAGCGCTACAAGGACTTGCAGGACATCATCGCCATCCTCGGCATCGAGGAACTGAGCGAGGAAGACAAGCAGACCGTGGCGCGGGCGCGGCGCATCGAGCGCTTCCTCTCACAGCCGATGTTCGCGGCGGAGGTCTTCACCAGCATCCCCGGCCAGTACCTCAGCCGCGAGGAGACAGTGCGCGGCTTCGCCGAAATTCTGGAAGGCAAGCACGACGACCTGCCGGAGCAGGCGTTCTACATGCAGGGCAACATTGACATGGTCGTGGCCGCCGCCGAAAAGATGCGCCAGCAAGGCTAACCCGGCGGCGCGGTTCGGCAAGTGCGAGCGCGGGGGCGGGTCAGCAGCCCGCCCTCGCATAGCTGTGCGGTATGAGCGGTGGCCCCACAGCGATGCGATGAGAGGCGATGGTCTGGCGGCTGGGGCACGGGATTGAAATCCCGTGCTGCACAACACTACGTGTGACGAAGTCCGCTCTGCGGACTGTGGTCTACCGGCGTGTATGGCGTTGCCAACGTGGTTCTGTCGCCAGTCCGCCCAGCGGACTTCGTCACTCCGCAGGAGTGCCCAGGCTCGGACTTCAGTCTGGGACCACACCCTGCCAGGCCCAACGGTGCATCTACTCACCCGCCTGATGGTTGACGGCGGCATACCACAGCTTCTACGCTTACGTCCGCGCTACGGCATCACGATCAGCCCGCGCGGCGAATGTGGAGGATGACAGCATGGCGAAATTGCGGGTCGAGATCGTTACTGGCGAGCGCGAAGTGCTGGTCGAAGACAACGTAGATATGGTCGTGGCCCAGGGTATCGAAGGGCAGCTGGGCATCCTGCCTCGCCATGCGCCGCTGATCACGGTGCTCGAGCCGGGCGAGTTGCGGATCACCAAGGGCGGGAATGAAGAAATCCTCGCCGTTTCTGGCGGCTTTATGGAAGTCGGGCCGGATCGGGTGATCGTGCTGGCGGACACGGCAGAGCGGAGCGAGGAAATTGACTTCGCGCGGGCGGAAGAAGCGCGCCGTCGCGCGGAGGCGGCATTGACCGCCCCGCGTTCCGATATTGACCCGGCGCAGATTCAGGCCGCGATGCGGCGCTCGCTGGTGCGGCTCCGCGTCGCCGAACGCCG
>DASUBC010000491.1:0-5962 GCA_035763465.1 Thermomicrobiales bacterium | reverse complement strand
GCGCTGCTGGAAGGGCGTGCCGCGCAGGTCGAGCGGCACGTCGAACTCGCGACGCTGGCCGGCAAAGTATTCGGCCAGCTGCGTGAGTGCGCCGGCCAGCGCGCCCGGTTGCTCGCTGAACGTGACCGGCCCGAGCCAGCGACGCACCAGCGCCTCGCCGTCCTCGCGTGGCTGACCCGGTAAGGTGATGGCGAGCAAGCCGTGCGACGTGCCGAAGAGGTGCATGTCGCCGAGCGGCGTCGCCAGCCGCGCAACGGCAACGGTTGTCTCTCCTGTAGTTATGGTCATAGTTTCGACTCCTTGCCTGCTCTCACCCCGTTCCGCGTCCCGCGTTCGACTGAAACACTGCCTATGCCTGGATCGTTCACCTAATGGCATTGGGGCGCCTGCTTGAAGCAGGTCGTCCGTTGACATCGGCCAGCGAAGATTGTCATACTTCGGTACGATGTCTGGTGAACGATCAACCGAATCGCCGCTGGCTTCCACTAGAACCGGCGCACGGCTGGGGTCATGATACTCCGGACGGGCGCGGCGCGAACCGCGCCAGGCGATGCGGGTGGAAGCCGGTATAAGGACGAAGTATGTCCGCACAGCTCGCTGGCGCCGCGCCTGACGATGCACAGACCGCCTGGCTCTGCTGGACGGACGCAGCCGGCAGTGAACAACGACTTGCCCTTGACCACGCGGTGACGATTGGCCGGAGCGTGGATAATCTTCTGCGCCTGCGTGATGACCGGGTGTCGCGTCACCATGCGACCGTCACGCTGACGACGGAGGAGACCGGCAAGGCCGAGTACACAATCACCGATCTTGGTAGCAGCAACGGCACCACCGTGAACGGTACGCCGGTGGCTCCGCGTATTCCGCTTGTGCTGCGCTCCGGCGACCAGATTGCGATCGGCGAGACGACACTGGCGTTTGAAGCGCCGGCCAGTGGTCCGCCAACCGCGCCAACGCGGATCGTCGCCGCGACGATGTCGCTCGATGGGTCGGCGGTCTTCGCGCTGGCGCAGACAGCAGGCTGGATCGAGCTGCCGAACGGCGAGCGACGTATTCTCGGTGTCGAAACTCGCATCGGTCGTTCCAACAAGAACGACATTCAGGTCAACGATGACCTGATTTCGCGCAACCATGTCCATATTCGCCGTATTGACAATCACTTCGTGCTCTCCGACCTCGGCTCGGCCAACGGCGT
Source organism: Thermomicrobiales bacterium (assembly GCA_035763465.1). Lineage (GTDB taxonomy): Bacteria > Chloroflexota > Chloroflexia > Thermomicrobiales > CADCWN01 > DASUBC01. The sequence goes on along the minus strand of DASUBC010000491.1, from coordinate 4,767 downwards.
GCGGATCAATGGCGAGCCGGTGCTGATGCCGCGCGAGCTGCGCGATGGCGACGTGATCGAACTGGGCAAGACGACGCTGCGTTTTAGCCTCACCTCCTTTAGTGAGAGCGCCGCTGACATTCCGGTGGCCGACAGTCGGATCGCATCGGAGACCCAGATTATCAATCTCTTCAAAGAGACCTCAGCGGCGACAGTGGGTGAGTTGCGCGAGGTAACGGTGCTCTTCTGCGACATGCACGGGTATACCGCCATGTCGGAACGCTTGAATAACCCTGAGCAGACGACGATCATCATCAATCAGGTGTTTGAAAAACTGACCGCCGAAATCGTCAAATATGACGGCTCAATTGACAAGTATACCGGCGACAACATTATGGCGATCTTCGGCGCGCCCCAGGCGCACGAAGACGACCCCGAGCGGGCGATCCAGGCCGCGCTCGGAATGCAGCGCGCCCTCGATTTGATCAACCGTAAGTTGCGGCGTGAACTGGGGTTGACGCTGGAAATTCGCATCGGTATCAACTCTGGCGAAGTGCTCTACGGGCAGGTCGGTGGCGGCGCGTTTCGCTCGAATACGGTGATGGGCGACACAGTCAACCTGGCTTCGCGGCTGGAACATGCCTCGCGCGTCGGCTACATCACCGTCGGTGAGTCCACCTACGCCCGTGCCCGGTCAGCGTTTATCTTCACTGTTCTGCCGCCAATGGATATCCGGGGTAAGCGCGAGCCGGTGCAGGCGTACGAAGTCGTACGCGAGCGGCGCATCGACGAGTCGCTGCAAGCGCCGGTCGGCACCGACTACCTGATCGGGCGCGAGAACGAACTGTCCCAGCTGCGGGCCGCTCTGGCCGATGTGCGCGCCGGGCACGGCCGGCTGCTGGCTGTCGTCGGCGACGCCGGGATCGGCAAAGGCCAGTTGCTCGCCGCGTTCCGGCGTTCCGAAGGGGGGACACTGGGCGGTGGCGCCTGGATCGTTGAGCGCTGCCTTTCGTACGAAACATCCGCACCTTATGCGCTGCTCGGCGGCGTGCTCCGGTCCTTGCTCCGGCTGGATGGCGAGGAAACGCTCGATCGCAGCAAGCTGCTGGCAGCCTACCGTACGGTGCTGCCCGGCGCATCCGAAACGAACCTTGCCGAATGGGTCGCGCTCACCGGCCAGTTGCTGGGAGTACGGGTCAATGACGCGCCGATCGCCGGTTTGGAAGCGAAGGTGCGGCGTAAGCTCCTGATGACGCTGGTCCGCTCGCTCATTACCGCGCGGATCTATCCCGATGGTCCGGAGCGGCCAGCCCAGCCGTTGACAATGTCGCTGGAAGAGATGCAGTGGGCCGATACCGCCAGCATCGAGGCGCTGGATGAACTGGTTGAGGCCGTGCCAGGCGTGCCGCTCCTGCTGATTCTGACCTATCGCCCCGAGTGGAGCCATACCTGGTCTGGCCGGTCCTTCTATCGCCAGATCAATCTAGGGGAGCTGGCGCCTGATGAGGGCCGCCTCTTCCTGCGCTCGCTGCTGCGCGAAGCGGAACTCTCGGACGCGGTTGCGAACAGCATCATCGCGCAGTGTGGCAACAACCCGCTCTTGCTGGAGGAGACGGCGAAGAACGTGCGCGACCGGGGTCTGCTGGTGGTGCAGGATGGCTGGTGGACGCTGACTGCGGATGTCTCGCTCTTGAACATTCCGTCCACCCTGCGCGGCATGATGATGGCGCGGATGGACCGGCTCTCCGAGCAGGACCGGGACGTTTTGCAGAAAGCGGCCGTGATTGGCCGGTCGTTCACCTACCGGCTGCTTGCCCTGCTGACCGGTCTAGATGATGTGCTCGACGAGAGCCTGGCGCGACTGAAGGACGCCGAATTCATCGTCGAGCATCTCCTGGCGGCCGAACCGGAATATGGCTTCAAGCACGCCATCGTGCAAGAGATCGCCTACAACACCATTCTCGCGGCCGAGCGGCGCTCGCTGCATGAGCAGGTTGGCGCAGCCATCGAACGCATCTTTGGCGTGCAGGCTGACGACCAGCTGGAAACGCTCGCCTACCACTACAGTCGCAGCGGCGCGAAGCGGCAGGCGGTTGTCTATTTGCTGCGCTCGGGGGAGAAGGCTCGCCGGCTCTACGCCAATGCCACGGCGATCGCGCAGTTCGAAGAAGCGCTCGACAAGTTGCGCTCGATGTCGCCGCAAGAACTGGCACAGGACGCGACGTTGCCGGTGCGCTTGCACGAAGACCTCGGCGACGCCTATCTCCTGACGGCAGACTTCGTCCGGGCGCAGGAACGCTACGAGGCCGGGTTGAGCGTTGCCGGCGCGCCGGCGGTGGACCGCGCACGGCTGTGGAATAAACTGGGCCGCGTCTGGGCGGCGCGCGGCGACTTCCGCAAGGCCCTCCGCTCCTACGAGCAGGGGATGGCGGTGCTGGGCGCGCAGGGCGCGTCGGCGGTGCTGGCGAACTTGCAGGTATCGGCGGCGCGGGCGCATGTGCAGATGGGCGAACACGAGCGCGCGACGACTCTGGCCCACGCGGCGCTGGCGCTGACTGCCGACCAGACGGAAGAAATGCACATCTGTGCCCAGGCCGACGCGCTCTATGTGCTCGGCCAGACAGCATACGCCGCCGGCCGGGTGAGCGAAGCCATCGAACGGCAATTACGCGGCCTGGCCCTACGCGAGACGCTCGGCGATACGGCGGGGATGCAGGAGTGCTTCCACGAGGCCGCCCGCATCTGCTGGTCGCGCGGGCGGCTGTCAGAAGCCGTCGCCCAGCTGGCGAACCTGACGGCGGCGCTGCGCTATGGCTCCGGCGATACCGACCCTGGTCCGACCGAAGACTCGCTGATCGAAGCCAGCCGCGCCGGCGGACTGCTGACACCGGTCGAGCGCTATTACCGGAGCGCCTTGCGGGTGGCCGAGGGCGCGGGGGACCGCTGGGGTGTGGCGCTGGCCGCCAACCGAATCGGCACGCTGCTCTTCCACCAGGGCGAGACCAACCGGGCGCTCGACTATCTCCAGAAAGCTGTGGTCGAAGCCGAGCGGATTGGCGCGCGAGAGGTCGCGGCGGCCGCCAGCATTACGCTGGGAGCAATCTTCGCCGTGCAGGGGTCGTACGCGGCCGGTATCCAGCACCTGGAGCGCGCGATTACCATGGCCGAAGCGGTGGAAAGCGCGGTTGTGCTCGCGACCGGCCGCCTGCGGCTGGCGGAAGCCCGCTTGAGCAGCGGTGATCTGGCTGGGGCGACGTCAATCGGGCAAGAGGGGTTCTTGCTGGCGACGCGCATCGGGCATCAGCTGACGCTGGGCCTGGCCAATCGCATCCTGGGCCGCATCGCGAACGCGCGCGGTGACTGGGCGATGGGCGAACGGCACTTCCGCCTGGCGATCGATCTCTTCGCCCGTGTCGAAGCCCAGCACGAAATTGGTCGCGCCCTACTCGATGCCACGGCGCCCTGGCGTGACTGGCAGGCGTCCGGAAATGGTCCCTTGCCGGACGCCGCCCTGACGACGCTACGCCAGGCCGAAGAAATATTCGCGCGGCTCGATATGCGGCACGAGCTGCGGGTCACGCAACAGGCGCTGGCTGGGCACTAAGCGTGCCGGAAATCGCGCAATACGGTGGCTCGCGCACGCGCGAGATGAGCAGGAAGGTGGGAATGAGCGAGTCGCCGGTCGTGAATAGTGAGCGTGTCCTGCGCTGGTTCGCCGGAGCCCTGCTGAAGCGGTATCAGCACTTATTTTGCGCGACGGTGCGCGGCGACGGCACGCCCAACTTGCTGCGCGCCCCCTACGTCTGGGACGGCACAAACGTCTTTGTCCTGATTGAGCCGGCTGCGGCAGCGGCGCTGACGGAATCTGGTGCGGTCGCCGGGCTGGTCACGGCGGCCGATGGCACTCCAGTGGTGCAGCTACGCGGCACGATCGCCTCGGCGCCCGACCAGGCGGACAACGCGAGTGTCGCCGCCCAGTTTCCCTCCGGCCGAGGCGCGGCGCCGCCAGGCAGCCGGCTGTATCGGATCACACCCGCCGAATTACAGCCCCGGCCAGACCTCATCGCACTCCACACGGCCAGCGCGGGCGAAACAATCGTCAAGCAGGGCGATCTGCCGGACCGCTTCTACGTCATCCTGGCTGGCGCATGCGAGGTCGTCCAGGGCGGGGCCAGCAACAAGCAAACTGTCGCTACGCTCACCAGTGGCGCCTACTTTGGTGAGACGGGCCTGCTGGCTGGCGTGCCGCGCACGGCGTCGGTCGTCGCCACCGGCGACACGCAGCTCATCGGCCTGAGCCGCGCGGCGTTCCAGACGGCGCTCGCTGAGACCGCGCCGACCGCTGAAGAACTGGCGCGCGTCATTTGGGATGAGGCGGTGGGCGATAGACAGTAGCGCCGCCTGACCGTTCGTGCCTGTACCGGTCGAAGACGGCGCTGGCGGTCTCGACGTGGGTGATCTTCATCACAATCCTTTTCGCTCAGAACCGCGCTGGCGCCCTGGTGCGAGCAGCTACCGCAAGCCCAGCCGGCGCAGCTGTTCGGGCGGCGCGCCGAGCTGGTCGAACGTCGCGCTGAGCGCGGCTTGCAGCCGTTGCACCTCCTTGGGCGCGGTCGCGGCCAGATTCGTCAGTTCGTTGGGGTCGCTGGCCCGGTCGGCAAGCCAGGTGTCGTCAGGGTAGGGCGTGTGGCGCACCGGGCGTCGCCCGGTGTCCGGCCCGGTGCATTCGTACGGCCCGACGTCGTACCAGAGAAACTTCGGGTGCTGGTGGCTGTACCAGTAGAGCGG